>JAVETN010000003.1 GCA_034006035.1 Desulforegulaceae bacterium | reverse complement strand
CTCTGAATATCGAGTTTCCGAGAACTGTAATTGCGCAGGCAAAAAGGTTGCTCAATGAGTCTGCGACGCCGCACAACAAGTAAATCCAGCGGACGCATAAAAACGCGCCGCTGATTTTGACGTTATACATAAAAAGCGCAAATGAAATGAAAGAAGTTTTGAGACAATACAAAAATTTACTTATTCAGAAAAGATATAGCCAAAATACTCAGGACATATATTGCAGTTATTTTAAGGACTTTTGTATGTATTTCAGAGAAGAAAAACTTGAAAATGTAACCACTAAACAAATAAACTCATATATTCTAGACCTTATAAAATCAAAAAATATCTCAACAAGTCAGCAGAACCAGAGAATAAATGCTGTGAAATTTTATTTTGAGAAAGTACTCGGCAGAGAAAAACAATATTACGAGCTTCATCGTCCTAGAAAAGAAAATAAATTACCCAAGGTTTTAAGTAAAAACGAAGTAAAAAGTATTTTGGACTCCACTGGCAATATAAAACATAAATGTATTCTGATGCTTATTTATTCGGCAGGATTGAGAAGAAGTGAGTTGCTGAACCTAAAACCTGCTGACATTGATTCTGAAAGAATGTTAATTCACATTCTTG
Organism: Desulforegulaceae bacterium; assembly: GCA_034006035.1. NCBI lineage: Bacteria > Pseudomonadati > Thermodesulfobacteriota > Desulfobacteria > Desulfobacterales > Desulforegulaceae > Desulforegulaceae bacterium. Next base: position 269,414 of record JAVETN010000003.1, on the reverse strand, counting down.
GTGCGAAAGGAAAGAAAGATCGAATCACTTTGCTATCAGAAAACATTTTGAAGTTATTACGACAATATTATAAAGAATATCACCCTAAGAAGTATCTTTTTGAAGGGCAGAGTGGAGGAAAATATTCTCCAACCAGTGTGGCAAATATTTTAAAAAAGGCATCATTTAAGGCTGGGATTCGTAAAAATGTCACTCCGCATATGTTGCGTCACAGTTTTGCAACACATTTACTTGAACAGGGCACTGATTTAAGATATATTCAAGAGTTGTTGGGGCATGAAAGCTCTAAGACTACAGAGATATATACTCATGTCTCCAAAAAAGCTATTGATAAGATCAAGAATCCAATTGACGAGTTTTTTGATTAGAAGGAGCAGGAAAATTATAAAGGGAAAATATAAACAATTGTTCTTATCCCTCCAATTTGGCAGTGTAAGAACAATAACTATACACAAACGTTGGCGGTAATTTGAAGAAACGATAAAGAACTAAACAACCATATAAAATATGACTAAAAAATATACTCAAAAAGAAATTGAACTTGATAAGCTAATCCTAGACAAGGAGAATCCACGATTTGCAGAACTCTATAATGGAAGTGACAAAGAGAGTGACATAGTAGAATATCTTCTATATACTGAATCAGCTGAAGAAGTAGCAGAAGCAATTTCTGAAGCTCAAGAGTTTTATGAAGATAGACCTCTTTGGGTTTTTAAATTAGATGATGGAAAGTTTCTTGTTAAAGATGGTAACCGGAGGTGTGCTGCCGTTAAAGCATTGCAGACGCCAAATAAGTATGAATTAGGTTTATCACGTTTCGAAATAAAAAAACTGCCAGTATTAGAATACAATCAACTAGAGGATTTGGACAAAAGGATTCGACTAGAGCATAATAGCAACTTATTTAAGAAATGGGGCAGAATTGCTAAAGCAATAGAAATTTACAGACTATTCTCGAGTGGAAATTCAATAGAATCCTTATCTGACATTGACTCAAACCCAAGAGATTTTATTAAAACTGCAACATTTTATCACAAAGCTGTTGCAATCAAAGGAGAAGACTTCAAAAAATTGGTAAGAGAAGGAAGAGGTAAAACTGGAGGTAAAACAATTGTATTCGAACGACTTTTTAAAGTACGAAGCAAATGTGGTTACAATTTTGGACGTAAAACAAGTGAGATAATAATAAAAGATAAAGACTTGTTTGAATCATTTGTAAATGCAGTTGTACCTTACCTAATTCAAAACCCAGAAACGTCTTCTAGAACAATTGATGATATGGGAGCTAATGCATTTCTAGATTTGCTCAAGCCTTTTGGATTCCCACCTAATAAATCCGCTTCAACCAGCTCAACAACAGGAAGTGTCCAAGGCAATTCTTCAACAAATACTCAGTCTGATGGTAGTTCAACAGGTAGCAATACTTCTGATGGTCCTTCTAATTCAGGTAGCTCAGGAACAGGTAGTAGTAGTAGCAGTAGTTCAGGAAGCGGCAATACAGGTGCGTCCAATACAGGAAACACAAATAATTCAGGCAGTGGTTCAGGTAGATTCAGTGTTAAATCAAAACCAACTTTAAAAAGAAAAAAAATACCTAGTCCTCTGAAAAAACTGATTGATGAATGTTATAATCTAGATGAAAATAATTTTGCGAATGCGAAAACCGCATTAACTAGGGTTACTCTTGAATGTACACTTAAGTATGTAGTGGAAAATACCAATAAACCAAACGGTAACCCGATAAAAACAGCCAATCATTTTGATTTAGCTTTTAAAGATAGAAGAGGCAATCTATTGCCCTATACAAATTTTGATACATTAAAATCTAAATTCTCTGAATTAATCAAAGACACAGGTATAAGAAAAGCATTTGAAGACTTCGATATTCAAAATCCGCACCAAATAATCCATAATTATCGTGTAGCGGCTGTGCCCGCAAATGCAAAGGCTCTTTGCGACAACTTGATTGATTTAATCGAGTTTATGCTTCAAGATGATACTGATTTCTTAAACTCTTTAGATTTAACCAAGCTATAATATGTTTTATTCACCTTTAAGATATCCCGGCGGAAAAAATAAACTTTCTGCATTTATAGCAAAAATTTGTATCGACAATAATATTAATGGACATTATGTTGAACCATATTCTGGCGGTGCTTCAGTTGCATTATTTTTGTTGATAGAAGGTTTTGTCCAGAAAATCACAATTAACGACAAAGATCGTTCAATTTATGCTTTTTGGCATTCTGTATTAAATAAAACAGAGGAACTATGTGCAAAAATTGAGACGGCTGAATTAAATGTTGAAGAATGGAAAAGACAACGTGCAATTCAATCGAACAAAATAAAAGCTGACCTACTTGATTTAGGCTTCTCAACTTTCTATTTGAACCGCACCAACCGTTCAGGAATAATTAACGCAGGCGTGATGGGTGGAATCAAACAAAATGGAAATTATTTAATGGACTGTAGGTTTAATAAATCAGATCTTATAAAAAGAATAAGAACAATTGCAGAACATAAAAAAAACATCCGACTTTATAAGAAAGACGCAATAAAATTAATTGATAAAATTCAACACGAAGCTGAAAATGATAATACTGTCTTTTATTTTGACCCTCCATATTACTTGAAAGCGAGTACTTTGTATATGAATCATTATGAAGACAGCAATCATAAAAATGTAAGTGATAAAATAAAATCTATTGAAAACATCAAGTGGATAGTGTCATATGATAATGTTCCTGAAATTCAAGAACTGTATGCTGATTGTCGCAAAAAGGAATTCTCCTTTAAGCACACAGCGTACGAAATAAGGGAAGGTAAAGAGATTATGTTTTTTAGCGATAATATTAAAAAACCTGAAATAGAAAATTGGAATCCTTTAAAATTCAAGCTTAAGAAAGGAAAAACTACCGCCAACATTGTGTATAAGCAATAGCGGGTTTAGTGTTAAAATAAAGGTCGATGAATATTAACAAATGTAAGTGTAAACCGAAAAGTTAGTGGCTTCTATCCGCTACTGCTCATACACTTGACCGTTCTCTGCAAGCTAAAACCCACCCGCAAAAGCAAAGAGTGCTATCGCACACATTGCTTTTTTTGCCAATCAAAAAGATGTGTCTTACGAAATTATTTAGTATTTTTGTCAAAAATGGGTCAAACTAAATATGGCAAACCTAAAAACAACAAGTTTCGGAGAGTTCATTAAACACCAAAGAGAGCAAAAAGGGTGGACTCAAACCGAATTTGGGGCAAAAATCGGTATCAATTCAAGTGCGGTTAGCAGAATTGAAAATGGAACCAAACAGCTAAGCTCTAAGAAATTAGAAACCTTAGCTAGTGTTTTTGAGATTGACATATCTAAAATTTCTGAATTATACTTTGCACATAAGTTTGCAAAGGAAATGATAGAATACAATTGCCCTGAATCCACATTGACAATTGCTGAACAAGCAGTGAAATATATAAAAGCCAAATCCTCCAAACAATTAAAATTGGATACTTTATGAGTTACACGAATGATATAGAAACTTTATCCATAGTTGAAGACTTTCAATCAAAAATTAACTTTAAACCGCAACAAGAAACCCATACGACTGATTTCAAGGTTTTGTCTCTTTTTTCGGGATGTGGCGGTATGGATTTAGGGTTTCAAGGTGGGTTTGAATTTAGGGGTAAAAAATACAGTAAGAATAATTTTCAGACCATTTTATCAAATGATATCGATGCGGCTGCAACTAAAGTTTATGAAGCAAACGAAAAATATTTTGGTAACCACCAGATTATAGAAGCTGATATTCGTGAAATACCTCACTCAATTATTCCAGACTTTGATTTTATGACAGCAGGCTTTCCTTGTCAGCCTTTCTCTAATGCAGGTAAAAGAAAAGGTATCAATGATGAAAGGGGAAGTCTGTTTGAAGAATGCGAAAAATTACTAATTGAAAAGGAAAACTCTCAAAACAAACCTAAAGGCTTTGTTTTTGAAAATGTAAGGGGAATTATGTCTTCTAAAATGCCTGATGGTACATCTATTCCTGATGAAATTGTAAAAAGGACAGAAAAACTCGGATATAAAACAACTTACAAACTTGTAAAGGCAAGTAACTACGGTGTTCCTTCTGCAAGATACCGCTTAATAATAATTGGTATTAAAAAAGAGTACGGAAGATTCGACTTTGATTTACTTGATAAGGTGGTTCAAGAATATGAATTACCGAATGAAAAAAATGCATCTTACGAATTGATGCTTGGCTCTATCCTCTCTGATATTGACTCCAAACTACCACAAGCTAAAGATTACTGGAAGTATTCACCCTCTGGACAATATATGGTCGATAAAATTGGTCCTTGTTACGGAAGCAAAGCTGTTCTAAAAAAGTTTAAAAACAATACCCCAATAGATGAGTTGCCTGAAAAAATTCATAAGGGTCGCTCTTGGAAAAATATGGATAGAGAAGATATGTCTCCTCGCTTTCAGAAGATTCACGACAATCCAAAAAAATATAGAGCACCTAACTTTTACAGAAGGTTTTCTCTTACTGAGATAAATGGAACAATCACTGCTTCAGCTCAACCCGAAGCCTGTGGAATTACTCACCCTTTCGAGAACAGAAGATACACGATTAGAGAAATAGCAAGAATTCAATCATTTCCAGATGATTTTGTTTTTCCATACACAACTATTTCAAATGCTTACAAGGTAATTGGCAACGCTGTACCTCCAATTTTGGGTTGGGTTATTGCCAAAGCAATTTCAAAACACTTGGAAATAAATGCTTAATCATAACAAATCTTATATACTCGGATTATTCACTGGTGCTGGAAAAATAGATAAAGATTCTTTCCTTATTGAGTTGCCATTCAAAAAATGGGGAATGGAACCCACAAAAATGAATGTTATCGCCATTGATATTTTGCAACGAATTGCGGGATTATTCAATTCTGAATACGGATTAAAGGTTACTTATGAAATAGGAAATAATCGTTGGTTTATTAAGCCGATTGATAATCAAGATTTCACTAACATAAGGAACGACCTTAAAAATTTAAATCTTCCAAATTCGGGCTTCATTCTTAATACAGCTGACCTTAGTACAGCCAAAAGTGAATTAAAAGGGATTAATGCCGAAAGTTTTTTAAGTGGTTTCTTCGACACAAGGGCAAGTATTACTTTATCACATAGAAGATTCAATGACGATGCACCAGTAGTTTCCATTGAAATTCCAGGAAGTACAAAAAACTTTAAATTGGTTGTGCAATTGTGTTCTTGGTTAACTGACTTAGGAAGTACAACTGACCAAATTCTATACAATCACCCAAACCAGCACGCCAAGGCTGACCCGTATTATAAGGGTTGGAAAAAGGGGTTTAAGATTCGCTTTTTAGTTCAATCATTCCTTGCTACTCATTCCTTCGCATTACAGGCGAAAGCAATAGATGCAACAAAAATTAAGAAAAGACAAAAGAAAGAAGAACAACATAGTTGTCCATTTAGAAAAATCCGTCAACCAAGCCCACTCACGGTTCATAATGAAATGAATTCAACGAGTTTGCCTGAGGAAGTTCGGAACAAACTTTACTTCCACTATTTTCATTATTGTGCTTCACTCGGTTGCAAATATGCCCCAACTGAAGAAGTTAAGAAAGTTGTATCTGAAAAGAATTCTTTAATCTCATTCTTTCCAAGACTATCCAAAGGAACTTTAAAAGAAGTCAGTCAACATTTCTATCAAATAACAGAAACGTATTTTCCAGAAAACGACATTATGAAAAAGTCTCAAACTGTGAATGCATTACTTTCAGATAACAGCAACTATTTAAAATACTATGGCATAGAACAAGGGTTAGCGTTTTTGACAGCTGAAAAATTGAACGGCAAAAGGCATAGTGGACCGATGGAAGAAATATTAACTCAAAATGCCAAAACTACTTTAATGCTACATAGCTTAGCAAACACAGATAATGAGCCAATAATGATTCTAAACCCTTCAAACGACAGAGCGATAATTTGTTCAAATATTGCAAGCAAGACAAATCAGAAGCTTATCAAAACACAAACTAAAACTAAAGGCTTAGATATCGAATTAACGAGATGAAAGAAATAGATTTTTACGAAGAATTTGCAAATAAATTCATAAAGTATTTACAAGGCTATTTGGACAATAGCTTCGAAATTACATTTAGTCAAAACAAGTCACTTGATTCGATGATTTCTGAAGTCTGTGACTTACTTAAAGTATCCAACCCATTCCCTGACGAATATATTCCCAAACTAAAACTTGACATTTTGTTTGGTATAAAACAAACAAACAAGATTCACTTCATTTTGGTCGAAGCAAAATATTTGACTCAACTTTCATTAAAAGATTATTCACAGCTTACAGGATATTTACAGGTGGCGAAAAATATAGGAACTGGTTTGCTACTTCTAATTGTCAAAGGCACGTCTCCGAATAAACTCTCCTCGGATTTTGGAGAAATTCTTAAACTAAACAAGCTACCTATGGATTGGAAAGTAACAGTGAAGAATAGTGAATATGATTTTAAGACAGGAATTTTAACCTACTTGCCTGGAAATGGAATAAACTGGATTGAAACCAACAACATAAATGGAATATCCGACTTTGAGCAATTAGTTGAAATAATTACAAATGATTTCCAATAACCGCCATACACATTTGCAATTCGCTCAAGCCATCGCACAAAACCCAAATTGCAAAAGAGTATGGCTCGCCAATGCTGAAAACCAATCTGAACGAAAAAAAGCCAGCAGAGAACACTGTATAAGCGTAATGCGGGCTAAAGAGCTAAATTTAAAGTAAGTGATTATTAACAAACATAGTGGTAAACCGAAAGTGAAGTGCTTCTAATCCCGCACTACGCTTATACTTGACCGTTACCAACAAGCTGAAAAAAGACCGAGCATATGACAATTTGCTACAAGAAAAAAAAGAATAAAAAATCCCACGCACAAATAGCACATTTGGTTTTTTGCAAACGCACATAATCCCAATCCTAAAAAACCAAAAGAGCTATTTTCTGCCAACGCCAAAAAAGGAATTACTATGTATTTATCAAATATAAAACTTTGGAACTTTAGAAAATTTGGAACAAGAACAGATTTTGATATTGAAAAACCAAATTTAGACTTAGATTTCACGAATGGACTGAATGTATTAATTGGAGAAAATGATTCAGGAAAGACTGCAATAATTGATGCAATTAAATTAGTTTTAAAAACGCATAGCTACGATTGGCTAAGAGTAAATCACGATGATTTTTATTTAGATACTATAAGGTTTAGAATAGAATTAAATTTTACTGAACTTTCAGATAATGAAGCTAAAAATTTTACTGAATGGTTAGGTTGGGAAGGTAGTGGCGAAGAAGCAAAACCTTATTTGAGATTAATTTATGATGTCAGCAGAAATATTGATGATTACTATATATTTCCTTCTGATATTCGAGCTGGAGTTGATGAAGTCGGATATCAACTTACTGCAGAAGCTCGGGAATACTTAAAAGCAACTTACTTAAAGCCATTACGTGATGCATATGGAGAATTGGTTCCACGTAGAAATTCAAGATTATCTCAAATCTTACAAGGACACGATGCATTTAAAGGGAAAGAAGAAAACCACATTTTAGTTGAACTATTCAGAGATTTCAACATCTCTGTTGAAGAATACTTTAAAGGCAAGAACAAAGATGGTGGGGATTTAGAAGGGGATAATAAAAAAGGTAAAGAATTAAAAGACGAAATTGACAAATTTATTCAAGCATTTTATGATAAAGATAAAGAATCAAACTTTGGTGTAATTGGAGGAACACTAAAAAACATTTTAGAGAAATTGGAGCTATCAATTAAAAATGAAATTAACCCCGGATTAGGCACTTTAAACCGCCTTTTTATGGCTTCAGAATTACTCCACTTACAAAAGAAAAATTGGAGTGGTTTGCGTCTTGGACTTATCGAAGAATTAGAAGCGCATTTACATCCTCAAGCCCAAATGCAAATAATTGAAGCGCTTCAACTTGAAGAAAATATTCAACTCATATTAACTACACACAGTCCTAATTTAGGTTCGAAAATAAAACTTGAAAATTTAATACTTTGTTCAAATAACAATGCATTCCCTCTTGGTTCAAACTATACAGAATTGAACCCAGAAAATTATTCGTTTCTTGAACGATTCTTAGACACAACAAAAGCTAACTTGTTTTTTGCGAAAGGTGTTATAATTGTAGAAGGCTGGGCAGAAGAAATTTTAATCCCCTCTCTTGCAAAGAAACTCAAGTCACAAGGAATAATTTCAAAGGATTTGACAGAAGCAGGTGTCTCAATAGTAAATATTGGCAATACAGCATTTCTGCATTATTCGCTTATTTTTATTCGAAAGAATAACCCTGAAATAGATATCCCAGTTTCAATTATCACTGATGTTGATATTAGAGACTATGAAAAAAGTGCCAAAAAAGATGAAAATGATAATATCATAAAAACAGGTGATGGTAAAACAGAATATGAATTTTTAAAAAGAGATACTGCAACTGTTACAGCTGAATCAGAGGCAGAAAAAATAAAGATTATTGCTAAATGGGAAAAACAAAGTGTCAAAGTTTTTGTCGCTCCAAATTGGACACTTGAATACGCTCTATTTAAATCCACATCATTAAATCTAAAATTTAAAGAAATTTTTAAAATTGTTCATCCTCAAACCGATGAAAATATTTACGAAGCAGAATTAGCAAAGAAGTTAATTAATAAAGGACTTAAAAAAACCGAAATTGCTTATAATCTTGCACAAAAAATTGAAACTGACGCGGAGATTGTAATTGATGAAAATGATGCTACAATTAAGTATTTAATAGATGCTATCAAATATGTGTGCAATGATTAATATTACTGATGCAGATATTATTTACGCTGAAAAAATCTTATTAAAAGAAAATCAGCATTTTGATGCCGAAAGAATTGCATTTATCAAAAATTTAGAAACAATTGATTTGCAAGCAGTGCCTGGCAGTGGAAAAACAACTGCACTTTTAGCAAAATTAGTTATCCTTGAAAAGTATATGCCATTAGAAAATAATTCCGGCATTCTTGCAATATCCCACACAAATGCAGCTGTTGATGAAATTCGTGATAGAATTGGCAAGTTTTGTCCTAAGCTTTTTAGCTATCCTAATTTTGTAGGAACTATACAAAGTTTTGTTGATTCCTTTTTGGCAATTCCATATTATGTGAATTATTTTAAGGAAAAACCCTTTAGAATTGATAATGAAATTTATGATGAACAGGTTGAGCGCTTTTACAATAACACTAATAATTATGGATTAAAAACATATTTAGATAGACAAAACGATGGATTGTCATTCTTGAAATCTATTAGGATTACAACACAAGGAGAATTAAAAAGTTATATAAATGGCAAACCCGAAAATTTTAAATTAAAGGATTCAACTAAGCCAACTTATAAAGCACTTTTAAATTTTAAAATCAATTTAATACAAAAAGGATATTTACACTTTGACGATGCGTATACATTAGCTCAATTTCATTTAGCAATAGCCCCCAAGAATAAAACTTTACTTCAAAACAGATTTAAGTATGTTTTTGTGGATGAAATGCAAGATATGGACATACATCAATATGAGTTATTAGAAAAACTTTTTTACGATGATGGAAATAGTATTGCTTTCTTTCAAAGAATTGGTGATAAAAATCAAGCAATATTCAATGGTAGTGCAAAAATTGAAGAGATATGGGATAGTCGAGAAAATACTCTTTATTTAAACGGAAGCCATAGACTAAATGCTAAAACAGCACCAATAGTAGAAAATCTTGCTTTAACACCTAATGAAGTCGTAGGTCGCAACAAAAATCAAGACAATTCTGAAATTGATATAAAACCTCATATTATCGTTTTCGATAACACAACCATCAAAGATGTTATACCAAAATTTTCAGAAATAATAACAGAGCTTCAAGAAAATGGAAATATTCCGGTACAGGCAAATAATAGTTTCATGGCTATTGCCTGGCGAAAGGAAAATGAAGAAGCAGATAAAATTGGACTTTCCGATTATTGGAATGATTATTCAGTAGCTGGTTACAAAAAACAAATTGATTTTAAAGTTCTTAAAGACTATTTATTGTTTTTAGATAAAGAGAAGAAGACATTAGAATCTGTCAGGAAGAATATTTTGAATGCCTTACTAAAAGTAATGAGACTGGAAAATATTCTCGATAAAAATAGTCGGTTTTATTCAAAAAGAAAACTGCTTCAATTTCTAAAAGAGAATTTTACAAATGAATATGAAAGTTTAAAACTAAATATTTATAAATGGTCAATCGCAGTTATTAAGGGTAAGTCAGAAGAAACATTTGAGTTAGTAAAAGAATATATCCCTACATTTTTACATTTATTTGATAAAGAAATAGCGCGTTCAAATGATTTTATTAATAACGAAAGTGAAATAAATATTGAAGATATCGAGATTTTAGAGCAAACTAATATTTATAAATCAGGCAATATAGTAATTGAGATTGGAACAATTCATTCAGCAAAAGGACAAACTCATACTGCGACACTATATTTGGAAACATTTTATCAAGGTAAATACGAATCAGAATACTTAAAAGAATTATTCTTAGGAGAAGCTACTAATAGGAATGGAGTTTATAGAAAGCAGGCTATGAAAATGAGTTATGTTGGATTTTCAAGACCTACTCATTTGCTGTGTATTGCAATACATAAAGATAGATTTGATAGAGATTTGTCAGAAATAAATAATGGAATATGGGAAGTAGTAGAATTAGAATAGCCACCGCAAAAGCCATACACATTTGCAATTCACACAAGCCAACGCTTGCCCCAAAATTGCAAAAGAGTATGTCTTGCCAGCATCACAGAATTGGAAATGTGTAGCAAAATTGAAAGATAAATGATTGAAAAAGAAAACAGCCAGTTGGTAACAAAGTGTATAAATCATTGGGCGGATAGTGCTAATTTCAAGGATGTTACACTTAATAAACTTTGTGGCGGTTTGACAGGAAAGTGCTTCGAAATGCCCAACGCTTCATACACCAACCGTTGAGAGTATAAGATGGAGAATGAAAAAAATGTATAACAAATCGTTGCGCCTGACATTTTTCCGCTCCGCTACAAAATGCAGGTGAACTTCAGCGTTAGTTGAATAAGGAGGTTTCGTGGATATTTTAGGATTACTATCGGGTGCTTTAGTTCAAGTTTGGTACATCATACCTCTGTTACTCATCGTTTCGATATTCAAGAGTCGATGGTTTAAAGGTCTGTTTGGCGAGTATTTGGTAAACAGATTGCTGTCACAGTTATCTGAATCAGATTACACGTTAATAAAAGATGTAACTTTACCCACTGAAGATGGCACAACACAAATTGACCACGTTGTTGTATCTAAGTTTGGTATTTTTGTTGTTGAAACAAAAAATATGAAAGGGTGGATCTTTGGCTCAAAAAGTCAAAAACAATGGACTCAAAAAATCTATCGGCATACTTCCAAATTTCAGAATCCTCTCCATCAAAATTATAAACATATCAAAGCTCTTGAATCATTGCTGGGTATAGATTCATCTAAGTTGCATTCGGTCATCGTTTTTATTGGTGATAGTACGTTTAAAACTGATATGCCTAATAATGTTACTTACGCACGAGGTTGCTTGGATTACATTAAGCAGTTCATCCAGCCAGTATTTTCAGATGCTGAATACGCTCAAATTATTTCGTCCATCAACGAAGTTAAGCTCAAGAAAGGCGTGGTTACAGATCTAAAGCACAGGCAACATGTTAAAGAGCTGGTTGCTTTAAAAGAAAACATAAAGCAATGTTCACGTTGTGGCTCTGATATGGTTGTGCGTGAAACCAAGCGTGGTGAAGATAAAGGTAAACAGTTTTGGGGTTGTTCCTCTTTCCCTAAATGTAGGTCAGTGGAAAAATTCAACTAACAAACGCTTCAAGAGGGACAGCCAACGCGTGGCATTTTTATTATGCGTTGGTTTTTGTGGTTACAGTGTTATGCGGAAGCTTGGTAGTGGCGTTGGCTGCCCCTTAAGCGGGCGTTGGGCAACTGGAACATATGTGTTAACGAATAGGAAAGTTCTAAAATGAGAGTTTATCTTGATTGTTGCTGTTTACAACGACCGTTCGATGATAAATCCTCTTTAACCCCCTATATAATATGGAGACATTTTGCTCGTAGTTATGTTAAAAAAACAGAGTAAGAAAGGAGCAAAAGATGGGGGAAATAAAATCTGAACAAGTTTATAGCAAAGAATTTAAATCACAGGTTTTAAAAGACTGCTTTGAAACAGGCAATTACAGCAGTGTAGCAAAAAAATATGGAATACCGCCAACTACAATATACGGCTGGATAAGAAGAGAAAAAAACAAAGAAAAAATTCAGGCAAAAAAATCCAAAAAAGCTTATGAAAAAGAAATTTCAGACTTAAAATTAGAGAATGAAATTTTAAAAGAGCTTTTAAAAAAAACGAACCAACTCTGGCTCAAAGAATAGAAGTAGCTGAAAAATTTATAAATATTGGTTTTCCTGTTAATAAGGTATTGAAGTTTGCAGGTGTTGCAAATTCAACCTGGTACAGCCAAAAAAATAAAGTATGTTCCGATGGCAGAAGAAAAAATAAAGGCAGGCCTTTTCCCGGTTATAGCATGGATTGTAATGGTGACATCATACCTGATGAACTCATTGCAGAAGCTCTCAAGGGCTATAGAGATCGTAAAGAGTTCATTAATGGCGGAGGCTGTAAAAAATTATCGGCATACCTGCTAAGAGATTATAATTACAGAGTTAATCACAAAAAAGTATACCGTCTGTGTAAAGAAAATAAGCTTTTGCTTCCTGGAAAAAAGAAACGTCAAAAAAACAGACATAAAAAAATGAGCCAGAACAGAATAATAACAGAGCCGTTACAAATGTGGGAATTAGATTTAAAATATGGTTATATTCATGGAGAAAAAAGATTTTTCTTTGTTATGGCAATAATAGATGTATGTATGAGATTTATTGTCGATTATTATGTAGGTCTAAGATGCACAGGAAAAGACCTGGCTTTTACATTGTCATGTGCTTTAAAGAAATTTGATATTCCAGAAAAAAATCAGCTTGTAATAAGAAGTGATAATGGACCTCAGATGACATCAAAAGTTTTTATCAATCACATTGAAGATTTAGGGGAAAAACAGATTCTGCATGAATTGATACCGGTTCGGACTCCCAACAAAAATGCCCATATAGAAGCATTTAATTCCATACTTGAAATTGAGTTCTTTCAGCCAAGATACTTTAACAGCTATGGCCAGGCATATAAAGAAGTTGTAGATTTTATAAATTTTTATAATTATCGCAGGGTTCACAGTTCACTTGGAATGAAAACTCCGATGGAAGTTTATAATTCATATAAAATGAAAGAGGAGCTTAAGATATCTCCAGTAAAGGTATAATTTTTTCTTAACCTGTAAAAAAAAGAACGTAGTGGAGCTGTAAGTCAAGGGGAAATTGGTGGGGCCCCTTGGGGGAACCAATTTCCCCTTGACTTACAGAGCAACGAAGTTATTAAAAAACAGGTTAAGAAAAAAATAAACTCCAATAAGTCATTATTTATAAGGAAAGTATTATAAAAAATTACGAGATAAATTTTTCCATAAAAAAGGGGTTGACCCGAATCATATCCAAGGATAGCTGTTGAAGCTGAAGCAGTCCTTGTTATTTTATCATTGTGCGAGTCACATGATTTAAACCTTATCTCATCAGATGCTCTACTATTCGAGATTGGTCGTATTCCCGATCAGGAGCGTAAGGAGGCTTCATTGGCAATTCTTAAAATTGCAAAAGAAGCTCTTGAATTATCTCAAGAAATAGAAGCATTAGCGAAAAAACTGGAAGTCTCAGGTTTGAAACCGCTTGACGCTTTACATTTGGCATTTGCATCCGCTTCGAAAGTGGGGTATTTTTGTACATGTGATGACAAATTTTTGAAAAAAGCTAAGGGTTTTGATGGATTAAATACCAAGGTAGTATCCCCTACCGAATTGGTGATGGAGCTATATATATGAATACCCAAACAAAGCCAGTATTTGAAATCAGCCGTAGAGCTACTCACATTCTATTCAAAGAAATGGGTGCTGTTGACACCATTAGGTTTCTGAATCAGTTCTCTGTAGGCCAAGGTGATTATACAAAAGATCGAAATAATTGGCTGGATAAGATATCCATGGATGATGTTATTGCTCAAATTAAAGCTGAAAAGAATAGAGCCCAATCGGGTAGCCGGGGGTTTTAATCCCCCAGCCCCCACACCACCCCACAAGCGGGTCCGCATAGGGCGGTTCACCAAAATTACCGGACCGTAGCCGGGTAATGAATTTTCAACCACTGTTCTTTGACAGATATTAGCCCTTGTTTAGATAGCCATTTATTGGTCATACCGGCCTGTGTTGCCATAGTTCTGGACAGATGCCATGGCCCTCTTCGGCTGAGTGATGTTGAGATGGCCTCTTTTTTATATATTCCCAATTTAAGAAGATTTCGGACTTTGGTACGGGTATACCGCCATTGTTTCCAGCAGCACATCCGCATCCGGCGGCGAAGCCATTCATCTATTCCCGGGATTGGTCGGTAGTATTCCGATATCCCGTAATAATTCATCCAGCCCCGGACATATTCCGCTAACTTCTTGTATCGGTACTCCATTAAGACAAACCAACTTCTTCCGGTAAAGAGGCGCAAACGCCGTTTAAATTCCAGAAAGGATTTTTCACTCCATCTGATTTTGCCGTTTACAAATACAAAACCAAGAAATCCGCACTCTCTTACGGGTGCTACTTTGCTTTTCTTCTTATTGATTGTGAGCCGAAGCTTATGTTCGAGAAACCTTTGGATACTTGCCATCACACGTTTACCGGCACTCATACTTTTTACCATAATGATAAAGTCGTCAGCGTACCTCACAAAGTGATGACTACGTCTTTCCAGTTCCTTGTCAAGATCATAACGAGATTAAATTTTTAGAATTTACCGTCTAAAATTTTTAACATAGCTTCAGGAATTTTATCAATAAGTTCAGCTACTTGGGTAGCAGGGGTAGGATTTAAAAGTTCTGCAATTATTCTATTGCACAGACAAGACATTTCTCCGGCTTTTGTAAAATCGAAACCAGCACCAAGAAGAGCTGTTAAAATCCCTGTTATTGTATCTCCTGTTCCTCCTATTGCCTCCATTGAATCAAAGGAAGGAGAATCAAGTGTTTTAAGAATTTCTCCGTTTTTTACAATATAATCTGTTTTACCTTTTACTATTAAATTTCTTGCTGCATTTTCATGTTTATATGCTCTTTTTACAAGTAAGGGCAAGTCTTCATCAGTTGAAAGAATAAATCCCCTTGTATAAAAGGGATGAGGTGCAAGTTCATCTGCAAGAAAAGCAAGTTCTCCGGCATCGGGAGTAAAAAAATCATAGGAAAGAGCCTGACCGCTCATTTTGGCTGCATACATAAATCCTGCATCTGCAATAAGAACCGGCCTTTTTTTCATATCCTCAATAGCAAAAAGTATTTTGTTGTGCCAGTCAACATCGGGCTGAAGATAGTGAAAAGTTAAAATATCAAGATCAAAAGAAGAAAGATTTTTTGTTAAAAATTCATAAAGTTTTCTGCTTCCATAGCCTTTTCCTGTATCTCCCACTAAAAAACCATATATTTCAGGACATTTTACTGTTTCAGAAACTTTAAGAGCAGCAGCCATAAGTGCAAGAGTGCATCTGTTTATGGAAACAAAATTGTTATTAATTTTTATTTTATCCCCTGAAAATTCAATCTTTCCGTGAACCAAAGGAAAATTATCATCTGGAACAGTTCCAACAATTCCTATCATTTTTTCAAAATCTCCTCATAGGCAAGCTGAAGAGCATAACCGCAGAGTGTATGCCCGATATCCCCTGGATTTGGTGATTCTTCAAGGGTTTTTCCTGTCATTTTTTCAGCAAGATATGGAACATCAGGACATCCTCCACCTGAAATATTTACAATTCTTCTGTCTTTTTTTGAAATTGTAATCTTCATATTTGCTGCCCGAACCATAATAAAGTCGCCAAAATCCTTTGTATGAAAAAGGCTTACAGGTTGTAAAAGTCCTGAACCTACAGGAACAGTTTGAGCTGGAAAAATATTACTTTTTGAAAGCTCCCGTTTCAGCTCCAGCTCTTCAATCAAAGGAAATTCTATTACAAGATCACATCCTGTGCGTATTTCCGGGGGAGGGCCCATAACACTTATGGACCGCCCTGTTTTTTTCAAAATTTTTTCTGCACGGATAACTTCACTTGTGTTTTCAAAAACCATAATTCCACGATCTGCGGATTTTTTTTTCGGTTTAATAAGCTTTTTGAAAAACCTTAACAAATTTATTCCTTTTCAACTTTTATTGTAAAAACTTCGCTGTCTTCCAAAACCTCTTTTATTTTAAGACCTTTACTTTGTAGAGCTCTTGACACATTTTCCATTGAAGTGCGGGTATCAACAATTATTTCAAGATTTTTATCAAAACCTTTTTTAACTGCATTCAAAGTCATAATTACAGGCTGGGGACAGGAAAGTCCTCTTGCATCTACTTTTTCTGACATTTTTTATATCTCCTATGCATTTTTTCTGCTCATTGTAAAACCAATAAAAAGACATACTGCAAATCCAACAATCACAGCAGCCATTCCATGTTCCCCAAGTCCTTTGGGAGAACTTGCAAGGCCGAAATTATGAGCAAACCCAGCTCCAACTATCATCCCCATTACAAATACAGCGGCATCAGTATCTCCTTCTCCTGAAAGAAAAAGCTGTCTTCCAGGACATCCGCCTGCAAGTGCAAAGGCAAGTCCGGCAAGTGCCATTCCTGCAAAATTCCAAAAATGAGCAGTGTGTGCAACAGGCTGTCCTTCAAATCCCGGAGTAAATTGCCCCAAAACTAAATTGGCAAAAAAAGCAAAAACAATTAAACTTACAAAACCTCCTAAAAGATGGGTTTGTTTAAACAAAATAAAATCTCTTAATGCCCCCATTGTGCAAAACCTGCTTCTTTGAGCAAGAAATCCAACTCCAAGTCCCACAAGAAGAGAAATAATTAATGGAGCATGCATGGCTCCGGGCCCTTTGAGGCTGTAAAAAAGAACTCCGCTTTTATCACTTACATCAACCTGAGGATAAATAAGCATCAGAGCAAGAAGACCAAGCATAAATAAAGGAAGAATCCACCCTGCTCCACTCTTTGTTTTCTGGGTTCGCCCTAAATTGTATCCGTTTTTTAAAAAAAGAGTTCCAATAAAAATTCCTGCTGCAAGCCCAAAAAGTCCTAAAACTGCATTTAAATCTCCACCCGCAAGCCTTAACGCTGCACGCCAGGGACATCCAAGAAAAACAAGAGCTCCTATCATTGCAAAAACCCCTAAAAAAAATCTGACTATGGGAGCTGAACCTGATCTTGGACGAAATTCCTTAAACATATATGCCGCCACAAGTGATCCAAGAACAAACCCGATTATTTCAGGCCTTATATACTGAACAACCCCGGCTCTGTGAAAACCAAGAGCCCCTGAAATATCCCTTTCAAAACAGGCAACACAAATTCCCATGTTTCCCGGGTTTCCAAATTTTTGGAGAAGCGCCGCTGCAATTCCAATAATAGCACCAACTCCTATTACTCCCCATTTTAAGGCGAAAAAGTTTTTCCCCTGCATTAATCTCCTCCTTGATAATTTAAAAAAACAATAAATAGTTGCTGAAGCAAAATTCTGCTTTTTCAGCCAATCAGTAAGCATTTAAAATTAAGGGAATTAAAGTTGAGTTGGAAATACATGTCAAATACGTAAATTCTATTAGTTTTTTTAAGTGGATAGAATTTTTCAATAATAAAACCTTTTCTTTTTTCTATCTGAAAAACTCAGCAACTAAAAAAATTTATTACGAACTCCATAATTTCTTGCATATAAATTAATTTTAGTTTTTTATATATTTTACTTTCATCAATTTTTATTTTTAAAATTTAATTTCAGGA
This sequence comes from Desulforegulaceae bacterium, assembly GCA_034006035.1. Taxonomy (NCBI): domain Bacteria; kingdom Pseudomonadati; phylum Thermodesulfobacteriota; class Desulfobacteria; order Desulfobacterales; family Desulforegulaceae; species Desulforegulaceae bacterium. The sequence continues at coordinate 251,313 of JAVETN010000003.1, read as the reverse complement.
GAGAAAATGGGTTTTTTCAAAAATGCTTTAAAACCAGTTTGTTTTTTATTAGTTTTAACTATTTATTCAATACCTTGCTTTGCAGATGAGATTACAGACTCTATTAATGAAGGAATGGAATATTATAAAAGTGGTGACTTCACAAGTTCGATATCATCCCTTAGGTATGCGACCCAGCTTATTCAGCAAAAAAAAGGAGAAACCCTTGAAACGATTCTTCCCAGACCTCTTACTGGGTGGTCATCAAATCCGGCAACTTCAAATTCAGTAGCAGGAGAACTTTTCGGAGGTGGTCTTTCAGCTGAAAAATCATACCAAAAGGATAATAGCAGAATCAAAATTGCAATCCTTACTGACTCACCTATCATGCAGGGAGTAATGATGATGATGTCAAACCCAATGATGATGTCATCTGGCGGTGGAAAACTAAAAAAAATAAAAAACCAGAAAGCTGTTGTTAACTATGATGAAATGAATAAAAACGGAGAAGTTCAGCTGGTTGTTGTAAACCGTTTTCTTGTAACAATTTCCGGAAAAAATATAACAGAAAACCAACTTCTTGAATATGCAAAGGCAGTAAACTATCTTAAATTGTCCAGATTTCCTTAACTTTAATCTAAATTAAGCGATTTTCAATTTTGCTGCATATAACGGCAAATTGTATCAGGCTATACTTTTGCTATGTGTGATACAATTTAACGCAGTAGATGCAACAAAATTGGAAAGCCCGAAAGGTTTTATATTTTAATTCATTAAAAATTTTTTAATTTAAAAATATGAAACGCTCAACTTTTGTTTAATAAACCATTTGATTCATGCTTTGAAAATCCGTTTTCGCAACAACTCAATTCTTTGTAAAAACAGATTTCTTAATTAATGGCCCTAATAAAACTGCCTTTTATCCCATTTCAAATTCAGATTCAAAATTTGATCCTAAAATATTCTTATATCCCAAAGATTAATTTTCTTGATTTATTGATTTTTTATTGTTACTGGTTGGGCCAGACAAGGAGTTATTATGAAATTAAAAAGATACGAAAAAATTGCAGCCGATATTGAAGAGCAGATTTCCAGCTCGAAATTAATGCCGGGAGATAAAATATCCAGCGAAAGAAGACTTGCTTCTCATTACAATGTTTCAAGAAACACTGTCCGTGAAGCTATAAAAACACTGGTAGAAAAAAATGTATTACTCACCAGGCCAGGTTCTGGAAACTTTGTTTCAGAAAATGCAGCCCAGATAATTTCAAGGATTTTGGAAAAATCCGTGAAAAACAGCAAAAAAAGGCTGAAAGAAATTATTGAACTAAGAAAAATAATTGAGCCCGGGATTGCCTTTCTTGCTGCTGAAAAAATCAATGAAAAACAAATTATTGAACTTGAAAAAATTATCAAAGACCAAAAGGAAGCTGTTAATTCAAAAACAACCTATTCAAAACTTGATGAAAATTTTCATAAAATAATAGCAAAAGCGTCTTCAAACTCAGTTCTTTTAAGTCTTTATGAAAAACTTGGAAATATAATTGCAGAAACAAGAGGTGAAGAGCTGATCACCCCTGAAAGAATAAAAAACTCCATTATCCTTCATAAAAATATTTTAGAAGCTCTAAAAAACAAAGATTCAAAAAAAGTATGGGCCCTAATGGCTGAACACCTGGAAGAAATAGAAGAATCAATTAAAAAATAAAGGACTTAAATCATGACATCATTTCTGCTTTACATGGCTCTTGGAAGTGCGGCAGGTTTTCTAGCGGGGCTTCTTGGAATAGGAGGAGGACTTATAATAGTCCCTGTTCTTACAATAATGTTTACCCACTTTGGGCTAAACGAAGCCTATATTCTTCATATGGCTCTGGGAACCTCACTTACAAGTATTATTTTCACATCAATATCAAGCATGTATGCCCACCACAAAAAAGAAGCTGTGTTCTGGTCCACAGTTTTTAAAATAACACCTGGAATACTTGCAGGAACCTTTGCTGGTGCATGGCTTGCATCTATGCTTTCAACTAATTTTTTAAAGGTTTTTTTCAGTGTTTTTCTTTTTTATGTAGCAACTCAAATGATCCTTGGAATAAAACCAAAACCAGCAAGAACTATTCCAAAAGCTCCTGGAATGTTTGCTGCAGGAGGAATAATAGGTGTTTTTTCAAGCCTTGTGGGAATTGGAGGCGGTTCACTTTCAGTTCCTTTTTTAACCTGGTGTAATGTAAAAATGCATAAAGCCATAGGAACATCTGCCGGCATAGGGTTTCCAATTGCCATAGCAGGAGCTGCAGGTTATATAATCACAGGTCTTGGAATAGAAGGACTCCCCGAATATAACCTTGGATTTGTAAACCTTGAGGCACTTTTAGGTATAGTAATTGCCAGTATGATTTTTGCCCCCCTTGGAGCAAAGCTTGCCCATAGTCTCCCTGTGGACAAACTTAAAAAAATATTTGCGGGCCTTCTTTATCTGCTGGCAATAAGAATGCTTATTTCATTATTTTAAAACAAAAGGGCTTGCCGTAAAAGGCGGCAAGCTTAAAAATTATTTAACTAAAGTTTTAATTAAACTGTCCTGAAAAACTTGCCTTCCTTTCGAAACATCCTTTAAATTCTTGTGGTTCTGTTTTTTTTATTGCATAATGAAAAACAGCGTTCATATGACTTAAAGCTCCTTAAATATAAACATTTTTTTATTATCTATAAGGGGGCATCTTGTTTTTTAAAATAATAAGGCCTTTGTTTTTATTGTTTTTTTGCTTTTATTTTCCTGCGAAAAAAAAGAAATCCTCATTGGATTTTCAGGTCAATTAACCGGAATAAATTCTGACCTTGGAATCCAGGGAAGAAATGGAGTAATTCTTGCCCTTGAAGAAATAAATTCATCTGGAGGAATTGCAGGAAAAAAAATCAAATTAATAATAAAAGATGATCAAGGAACTCCAAAAGGTGCAATAAAAGCTGACAAGGAACTTATCAAACAAAATGTTGTTGCAATTATAGGCCATATGACTTCAGACCAAACCATGGCAGCTCTTCCTATTCTTGAAAAATCAAACACTGTTTTATTAAGCCCCACGACCTCAACACCTTTATTGTCAAACAAAAAGGATTTGTTTTTCAGAATTCAGGGAAGTTCTGATTTCAGTGCAAAAGCTCTGGGCGAATTTGCCAAAAACAATTTTAATTTAAAAAACTTTCTAATTATAAAACAAAAAAAACAACTCTAATTTTACTAAACCTTATACAAAAAACTTCTTAACAAGTTTTGATAATAAAAACACATTTATAAAAGAAATAGCTATACCAGCCAAAATTGAAGAAATCAGAGAAATAATTCCCAGAGTTTTTTTGACCCAAGACTTTGACGGAGTTTTAATAGTTGCTTCTTCAAGAGCCTCACCTTCTATTGCTCAAATTTTAACTTATATGGAAAAAACACCGGTTATTTTTATTACCATCTGGGGAGCTACCGAATCTTTAATAAGGCAAGGAGGAAAGTCTGTCGAAGGAGTTTTTCTTGAAAAAGCAGGGTTTACAGATAAATCAAAAACAAATTATATCAATTTTCTTGAGACCTATATCAACAGGTTTGGATACAAGCCTTCATTTGCAGCTGAACAAGGATATGATTCCGTAAAACTTCTTGCAAAAGCACTTATTGAAACAAAAGGAAAAAAACAAGGACTTGAAAACGCTCTTGTGAATATAAAAAACTTTAACACCTTACAAGGAAACTTAACCATTACTGAGTTTGGAGATGCAATTTTTCCTGTAAGCATTTTAAAAGTCAAAAACTCAAATTTTGAAAAAATAATGGAAATTCAACCGGAATAAGGAAAGAGTAAAGTGAAAAAACTTTCTACCATGATAAATGATTTTTTTATTAAATGGCTGCTTTTTCCTGCATCTATATTTATAATTATTTTTTCATTTTTCTGGGCCTGTATAGAAGTAAAAGAAATAAAAAAGCTTCAGCTTTATTATACTGAGGATATCGGCCGCCATGTAAAAACCTACCTTGATAATTGCAAAAATAATCTAACCCACGTGGAACTCCACCTTGACCCCAATAATTCAGCTGAAACTAAAATAAAAAAAGTTACAGGAGCAGAATTATCCTTTGATGCAGTCTGCCTTCTTGATGAGAATATGACAACAATAAGATCTGTACCCTATAAATCTTTTAAAGGGGATTTTTCAGGATTTATAAATAAAAAAAACAAAAACAGCAGCTTTTTTTTAACCTCACCCTACTATTCAATCCTGAAAAACAAGACCTCTGTTGCAATGGTAAAAAAAACTGAAAAATCCAAGGGGTTTATTCTTGCAGAGCTAAACCTTTCACAATTGGATGACTATATAAAAAAGCTGACCTCTTCAATAAAAAACGGCAGAATTTTTTTAACAGATTCCTATGGAAACATTATTTCCCATTCAAACAGATTCCTTGTAAATTCCCGAACAAATTTCGGAGATAAACTAATAATAAAAAAATTAAAAAACAATGAAACATTTTCAGGCTTTTTAATTGATGATGGAAAATGTCACCTTATCAGTGCCGGAAAAATTCCTTCTGCTGACTGGATTATTGTGATGGAACAAGAGGCATTCTCCATCTTATGCCCTCTTTTAATTTATGGAATTTCACTTCTTATATTTGTTTTAACTCTTTTTTATATTTTCATTTTTCTTTTCAATAGAAAAATTTACAAATCAGCTGTACTTCCTATTACAGGATTTGCAAAAAAAATTGATTCAATAAAAAATCTTGGAACAACTAATTTTATATCTTCAAAAAAAGAAACTTTTGAAGAACTTGGTACCCTTGAAAAAAGTTTTTTAAAAATGCGTGATACAATACTAGAAAGAGAAAAAGAGTTAAGAGAAAGCCGTGAAAAATACATGGGAATTGTGGAAGACAGCCCAAGTCTTATCTGTTCTTTTTTGGCTGACGGAACCATTGTTTTTGTAAATAAAGAATATTGCAGATATTTTAAAAAATCGCCCAAAGAGATTATTGGAACAAATTTTTTAAAACTTCTTCCAGAAAAAACTGGAAAATTTATACTTAAAAGCCTTTCTTTGCTAACACCTGAAGCACCCATCCAGACAAATGAACACATGGTCATTGGTCGAAATAAAAAGTTAAGATGGCATAAATGGACATACAGGGCAATTTTTGACAACCTTGGAAATGTTTCAGTTTTTCAGGGTACAGGCGAAGATATAACAAAAAAGAAAATAGATGAGGAAAAACTTGCAGCCGAACGGGAAAGACTTTCTATAACACTGAAAAGTATTGGTGACGGTGTTATTACAACAGATACAGACGGAAAAATTATACTTGTAAACAAAGTTGCAGAACAATTAACAGGGTGGAAACAAGAAGAAGCAAAAAATAAAAAACTTACTGAAGTATTTAATATAATAAATGAAGAAACAGGCCTTCCCTGTGAGAATCCTGTTGAAAAGGTTCTTTTAACAGGAGAAATGGTTGAACTTGAAAATCATACAACCCTTATTTCAAAAACAGGAGAAAAAAGGGCTATTGCTGACAGCGGAGCTCCCATCAAAGACAGGAAAAACAAAACAATAGGAGTTGTTCTTGTTTTCAGGGATACAACAGAAAAAAAGAAACTCCAGGAAGCCCTTGTAAAAACAGCCAAACTAGACTCACTTGGAGTTCTTGCAGGAGGAGTAGCCCATGATTTCAACAACCTTTTAGCTGGAATTTTTGGATATATTGAACTTGCCCTTATATTTTCAAATGATCCCAAAGTTAATAAATTCCTAAACAAAGCAGTGGGTGCAATGGACAGAGCCAAAAGCCTCACAGGCCAGCTTCTTACCTTTTCCAAAGGCGGATTTCCTATTAAAGAACCTGGGCTTTTGTTTCCTTTTATTAAAAAAACAACTAAATTTGCATTAAGCGGTTCAAACATAAAATGTCATTTTAAATTCCCTGAAAAAAATGTTTTTTGCAATTTTGACAAAAATCAAATGGCTCAGGTAATTGACAACCTTGTAATAAACGCAAAGCAGGCAATGCCTTCAGGTGGAGAACTTGATATTGAATCTGAAAATATTTTTATAAAAAACCATCCCATACTTAATCCAGGAAATTATATAAAAATTTCAATTAAAGATACAGGTGGTGGAATTCCCCTGAAAATTAAACCAAAAATTTTTGACCCTTTTTTTACAACTAAAGAAACAGGACATGGAATAGGGCTTTCCACCAGTTATTCAATAATTGAAAAACATGGGGGAACAATTGAAGTTGAATCAGAACCTGGTAAAGGTAGTGTTTTTAAAGTTTATCTTCCTTCTTTTGAAACCAAAACCAGGGAGCAAAAAAGTTTTGAAATTAAAGAAAACCACAGCGGCTCAGGAATCATTCTTATTATAGACGATGAAAAGCTTGTTCTTGAAATGATTTCATCCATGGTTAAAACCCTTGGTTATGACTCAGAGTTAAAAGAAAGCCCTAAAGAGGCCATTAAATTTTTCAAGGAAAAAATAAACTCAAAAACAAAAATATCAGCAGTTATTTGTGATCTGACAATTCCAGGAGAAATGGGAGGAAGGGGAATTGTTGCTGAAATAAGAAAATTTGACAAAAAAACACCTGTTTTTGTAGCAAGCGGATATTCTGAAAACCCTGTAATGATAAATCCTAAAAAATATGGTTTTACTTCAAGCATTTCAAAACCATTTAAAAGATCTGAGCTGGCAAAGCTTTTAAACACCTATCTTGACAAAAATTAAAATCACTGAAAAACTGATAATGATTTTTAAAGCTTTTATCTAAAGTATAAAGGTCTCAATTTTTGTTCAAAGGAGTGTTTTTTGTTTAATAAAGTATTACTGCCCATAGCAGGTTACGAAAGCCTTAGAAAAGCTGAAAAATTTGGAAATTTTCTTAATGCTTTAAAAATAAAAGAGATTGTGCTTTTAAATATCGACCCCTCCAAATCAAAATCACTTAAAAAAATAAGCCCATACATTAGCATTTTTCAAAAACAAAATTTCAATGTTCAAACTATCTGGGAAAATGGAGATGAAACCTCAGAAATAATAAAAACAGCGGTTTCATCCAAAGCTGAGCTTATCTGTTTTTTATGGAAAAGAAAAAATACACTTAAGCGTATTGTTTTTGGAAGCATTTCAAAGGATGTGATAAGACTTTCCACTACCCCTGTTTTTATTTTCAAATCACCAAGGAAAAAAACGGAAAAAATCAACAGGCTTTTTTTTCCAACAAAATTTGAAAAAATAGACTCAAAAATTCTTCCCTATATTATAGAGAGCAAACTCACTTTTGATCATCTTATAATAATCAATTCAGGCCAAAGAGCTCCTGACCCAGAAACTGAAAAAAACAGAATAAACAAGGTAATGGAAAAACTTAAAAATTTAAAAAACTCCTGTATTAACTCCTTTTCAGAAATTGAAATTTTTTCATGTGTTGGAAAGGCCAGAAAAATTATACCAAGATTTGCAAAAAAATATGATTCTGACCTTATTATAATAGGAAAAAACGATGCTGATTCCTCTTATTCAGCCATCCTTGGAAGTGCTGCTGAAGCCGTATCCCAAAACAGTCATTGTTCTGTATTAATAATTCCTCCTCAATAAAAAAAGAGATAATTATGAAATTAAAAAACAACAGCGTTTTTATTGTTTCACTTATAATTACCTTAACCTTGGTTGGTTTTGGTTTTTTTGTTCCTGAAAAACTTGATGTTTTTTCATCTGAAATTCATTTGTGGATAATAGAAAACTGTGGATGGGCATATCTTTTATCAACATTTATTTTCCTTGTTTTTGCTCTTTTTCTGGCAATGGGCCCATACAAGGAAATAAAACTTGGAAAAGATGAGGAAAAACCACAATTTACATACTTTGGCTGGATAAGCATGCTTTTTGCCGCAGGAATGGGAATAGGGCTTATTTTCTGGGGAGTAGCTGAACCACTTAATCATTTCCAAAATCCTCCTGACTATCTTGATTCAAAATCTGGTGCAGCTGCAATGTTTGCAATGAAATATTCTTTTTTTCACTGGGGATTTCATCCCTGGGCAGTTTATATTGTGATGAGCCTTGGAATTGCGTATTTTTCTTTTAGAAGGGGAATGCGACCCCTTATTTCAAGCTGCTTTTACCCTCTTATTGGAGATAAAATATTTGGAATTCCAGGAAAAACCATAGATGTTCTTGCTGTTTTTGCCACTGTTTTTGGAATTTCAACTTCTCTTGGGCTTGGAGCAATGCAGATTCATTCAGGTCTTACAGAAGTTTTTGGTCTTCCAAATGAAATAAAGTATACTCTTTTAATAATTGCTGTTGTTACTTTTTTCTTTATAATGTCAAGCATTACAGGACTTTCCAAAGGAATTCAGATTTTAAGCAAAGCAAATATAATAATCCTTTTAATTTTGATTTTATTTATGTTCATTGCCGGACCTACCTCATATATTTTAAATGTATTTACCTCAACCCTTGGAAATTATTTGTCATCCCTTGTTTCAATGAGTCTTAATCTCCATCCTTTTGAAGGATATGAATGGACAAAATCATGGACAGTTTTTTACTGGGCATGGTGGATTGCCTGGTCTCCTTTTGTAGGACTTTTTGTGGCAAGTATTTCAAGGGGAAGAACAATTAAAGAATTTGCTTTTGGATTGCTTCTTGTTCCCACCCTTTTAACCTTTGTATGGTTTTCAATTTTTGGAGGGGCTGCTCTTTATATTCAAATTGAAATGGGACAAGATATTGCTTCAACTGCAGTGGCAGATATCTCAATTGTTTTATTCAAACTTTTTAATTATTATCCCTTTGGAATGGGACTTTCAATTCTTGCAGTTTTACTTCTTTCTGTATTTTTCATAACATCAGCTGACTCTGCAACCTTTGTTCTTGCCATGATGACATCCAATGGAAACTTCAATCCACCTGTGGCTAAAAAGCTTTCATGGGGAATTACCCAGTCTCTTGTAGCCTCGGTTCTTCTTGTTTCAGGAGGACTTGGAGCTTTGCAGAAAATGTCAATTGCTGCTGCCCTTCCCTTTACCCTTATTTTGCTTTTACTTTGTGTTTCCCTTATAAAAGCTTTTAACTATGAATTAAAATATGAAAGAAAAACCCATGATCCTGGTTGATAAACCCTATGTTTCAAAACTTTTAAAAGACACAATTATTAAAAACAATTTTCCCTTTGCAGATCTTTCAGAAGATAAAAGTTTTAATTTTAAAAACAAAAGCCTATCCACAAAAGATGCTGTAAGTTTTATACAAAAAACAAAAGATTTTTCCATTTATACAACTTCTGAAAACACCATAGGCTGGATAAATAAAAACCTTGATTTTACAAATTTGGGTGAAAAAATTGATCTATTTAAAAACAAGGCTAAATTTAGAAATCTTGTTAAAGAAAATTATCCCAATTATTTTTTCAAAGAAATAAAATTTGCTAATCTTTTTGATACAGACCTTTCAGAATTTGAATTTCCAGTTATATTAAAACCTTCAACAGGTTTTTTCAGTATGGGGGTATATAAGGTTCCGGATAAAGAAAAATGGCCTGAAGTTCTTAGCAAACTTAAAAATGAAATTAAACACCTTGAAAATATTTACCCTCCTGAAGTTATGGCAACCGACTCTTTTATAGTTGAAAAAGAAGCTTTAGGAGATGAATATGCTGTTGATGCCTATTTTGATAACAATGGAAAGCCTGTAATTGTTGGAATTCACAAACACCTTTTTTCAGGTGATAATGATGTCAGCGACAGGGTTTACATAACTTCAAAGGAAATAATTGAAGAAAATATAAAAGAGTTTACCCTCTTTCTTGAAAAAACAGGAAAACTTGCAAAAATTAAAAATTTTCCTGTTCATGCAGAACTAAAAAAAGACAAAAACAACAATATTATTCCAGTGGAAATAAATCCCATGAGGTTTGGCGGCTGGTGTTCAACAGCTGATATGACTTATTATTCATACAAATTTAACCCTTATGAATATTATTTTCTCAATAAAAAACCCGATTGGAATGAAATTTTAAAGAATAAAAAAGACAAAATCTTTTCAATTATTGTTCTTGATAATTCAACCGGGGTTGAAACTTCTAAAATAAAATCATTTGATCATGATAAACTTTTAAAAGGTCTTTCTTCTGTTTTAGAATACAGAAAAATTGATTATAAAATTTACCCTGTTTTTGGATTTATTTTTGCTGAATCTAACAAGGATAAAATGGAAGAAATTTTTTATCTTCTTAATTCTACCCTTAATGAGTTTATTGAGGTTTAAAAATATTTTAGCAGTTTTGGATTAATCCCCAAAACTGCTGAAATATAATGAATAAAGAGTTTAATAATTTATATTTTCATACCAGCTCTAAACCCCTGGTGAACAGCATGAAAAGCAAGACCTATGTTTTTACTGTCCCCCACACAATCAAAAGGAATTTCAAGGTTTTCAATTATTTTCAAAAGGGAATTCTCAGATTTTGAACCAGCTGCAAGAACAACAGAATCTGCCCAAATTTCTTCTTTTCCTTCAGATGTTTCGACAATTACCCTGTCATCTTCAATTTTAAGGGCTTTTGTCTGAACTCCTGTTTTTATTCCAATTCTTTCAATTTCCTGAATCATTGTCCATCTTGTTGTTTTTCCAATGTCTTTTCCAATATTATCTGTCATTTCTATAAGAGTAATATTTTTTGTGCCTTTTGAAGCTCTTTGTCTTATTACTTCAGGATCTTCAGCTTTATTTACAAGAAGAAATTTTACAATATCAGAAGACATGGCTCCGCTTTCTCCAAGAAAAATTGCGGTTTCAACACCAACGGCTCCGCCTCCTATGACAACAACATTTGTTCCGGTGAAAACTTTTTTGTCCAAGACATCCCAGGCCTGAACAACATGGGGCTTGTCTGCTCCTTCAATTGGAGGAGATAAAGGCTTTGCTCCCGTTGCAAGAATTATATGATCTGGATTTTCTTTTTTTATTAATTCTTCATCTACTATTGTATTAAAATTTACTTTTATATTTTTCATCCTTATCTGATAATCAAGATCTTTGGCAAGTTCTTCAAATTCAGCTCTTCCAGGAGGGGCCGCTGCTAAAAAAAGCTGTCCTCCAAGCTTGTCTGAAGATTCATAAAGTGTAACATCATGGCCTCTTTCAAAGGCTGAAAGGGCTGCACTCATTCCTGCTGCTCCGCCTCCTATAACCATTACTTTTTTTACAAAGTCTGATTTTTCAATTTTTGTTTCCCTTTCATAAGAAGCCCTTGGATTACATAAACATTCAACAGCTTTAAGCTTCATGAGATTATCAAAACAACCTTGAGCACAGGCAATACAATGAATGATTTCCTTTTCTCTTCCTTCCTTTGCCTTTTTTGGAAGATAAGGATCAGCTATAAGACTTCTTCCCATGGCAACCATGTCACAGATTTCATCTGCTATAAGTTCCCTTGCTGTTTGAGGATCATTTATTCTATGGCTTGCGATTACGGGAATATCCAAAATTTCTTTCATTTCCCTTGTAAGATATCCAAAAGCTGCCCTGGGAACAAGAGCCTGAATCTGGGGAACAACTCCTTCATGCCACCCAACATTTATACAAATTGAATCAACAAGTTTTTTATCAGCTAAAAGCTTTGCATAAATTTTAAGTTCGTGTCTGTCCTGACCGCCTGGCATCATGTCATTACCGTTTATTCTTGCAAGAACCGGATAATCCTTACCAACATAGTTTCTGACAGACTGCATTACTTCAAGTCCAAATCTCATTCTGTTTTCAAGGCTTCCGCCATATTTGTCAGTTCTTTTATTTGTAAGAGGAGATAAAAACGCACTTATAAGATAGCCGGTCCCATTTAAAACCTCAACAGCATCAAAACCTGCATCTTTACATCTTTTTGCAGCTTTTCCAAAATTTTCAACTATTTCTAAGATTTCTTCCTCACTAAGAGGATGGGGAGTTTCTCCTGTCATTTTGCTTGCAATTGCTGAAGGTGCAACAGCAGGCCTGTTTCCTATAAAAAAAGAAAAATTATATCTTCCTGAATGGTTAAGTTGAATACAGGATTTTGAACCGCCGTTTTTTATTGAATCAGAAAGTCTTTTAAGACCCGGAATAAATTCATCTTTATGGGCACCAATATTTAAAACATTACCTGATTTATCATCTATTGTGGCATATCCTACACAAATAAGCCCTGCTCCTCCAAGGGCACGCTCATGGTAAAAATCTTCAAGTCTTTGGGTAACTTCAAAATTATCTGCCATTCCAAGATGCATGGCAGGAAGATAAATCCTGTTTTCAAGTTCAAGTTTTCCAATTTTTACGGGAGCAAAAAGCGGATCTTTCTGCAAATATAATTTTGTCATAATTTCCCTCATGTTTTAGTGTGAAGATAGTGAAAATTCAACTTGGTAAATAATACAAAAAAACTAGTTCGTATGCAAACTAAATTTTTAAATAATTGATATTGTATTCTTTTAATAATTTTGATAGCGATTCCCAAGTGAAAAGTGTCAAGTAAAGGTTAAAGTAAATTTTGGATTTAAAAATCTATCTAAAAAACAAAAACACTTGTTTTTTTTCACAGCTTTCAATGTTATTGTAAAAAGTTAAAAAAATGTTTTGCCTTTTTATTGTATCCTGATAGTTTGTATACAAACATTAAATTTGGAATTGGACGGAAACTATCTTTTAAAATATATAAACTTAAGCTTTAACCCCTTCAAAGCTTTTAAAAAATCAGTTTTCGCTTATCCGCAAAATATCAACCTTAAGGTTTAAGGAAAGGACAAAATGGATTTCACTCTTTCACCAATCAACAAAATGGTCATAAAGGCAGGAAAAGATTTTTGTGAACGCAGAGTTCCAGAAATTGATGCATATATGGCCGAACACGGAGATTATCCTCCCGACCTTCTTGAAAGATTTGCAAAAGCAAGCATGCTTGGTTTCGATGTTCCCAAAGAATATGGCGGACTTGAAACCACCAACCTGAACCTGATTCTACTTATTGAAGAATTTGGTAAAACAGGTTCCACATGCTTTCTGCCCCTTCTTATGAACAATAGTGTTGCAGAAACAATTTGTCACTGGGGCAGTGAAGAATTGAAAAAAAGAGTTGTTCCACCTCTTTGTGATGGTTCTGCCTGGGCAACCATGGCTTTTACAGAGCCAGACACCGGTTCTGACCCTAAAATGCTTACAACTACTGCAAAACCTGATGGAGACGACTTTATCATAAATGGATGCAAACGCTTTATCAGTATGGCAAACAAGCCTGGATACGGTGTTTTTATTTGCAAAGACCTTTCTCTTGCAGGACAGCCCCATGACTCAACAGCATTTATCATCGACAAAAATTCACCTGGAATAAGCTGCTCAGGACATTATGAACTTACAGGTCTTGACGGTGCTGATACCTGCGATATTTATTTCAACGACGTAAGGGTTCCCAAAGAAAATATTCTTGGTAAGCCCGGAGAGGGATTCAACGTTCTTCTAAGATGGATTTCAGGAGAAAGAATTCAGCAGGCAGCAGGAATGGTAGGCGTTGGTCAAAGAGCATTTGAAGAATCAAAAAAGTATTCCCTTCAAAGAATTGTAAACGGAATGCCAATGGGATATATGCAGGGCTTTTACTGGATGCTTGGAGAAATGAAAGTTAAGGTCGATGCGTGCAGACTTATGGTTTACAATGCTGTTACAAGACAGGATGCAGGCAAAAACTTTGATACTGTTTCCGCTGAAGTAAAAATCTTTACAACACCTCTTATTCAAGAAGTTACAAGAATGGGCGTTCAGTTCCACGGCTCATACGGATACTCCAAAGAATATTTGATTGAAAAGCTTTTCAGGATTGCAATGCACCAAGGTGTGGTTGCCTCCAGTCTTGAAATCAACAAAACAATAGTTGGTATGACAGCTCTTATGACCAAATAATTTAACCAGGCTAAAATTTTCACCGGCATTTGCCAGTGAACCGAGATATACGGACAAGAGGAAATAAAATGAAAATTATTGTAACTATCAAACAGGTCCCAAACGTTACAAAAGTAAAATGGGATGCGGACGGCTCTCTTATAAGAGCAGGCCTTCCAACTATAATAAACCCTGTGGACAAACATGCCCTGGAAGCAGCTCTTCAGCTTAAAGAAAAGCATGGCGGAGAAATTATTGTTATTTCCATGGGTCCAGGACAGGTTAAAAGTGCTTTAAGAGAAGCACTTTGCATGGGAGCAGACGAAGTAATCCAGCTTACAGACAGAAAATTTGCTGGTGCCGATACCTGGGCAACTTCATACGCCCTTGGATGTGCCATTCAGAAAATAGGCGATTATGACCTTATAATTTCAGGTGTTGAAGCAATGGATGGAAACACAGCCCAGGTTGGACCACAATTAGCTGAATATCTTAAACTTCCCCTTCTTTCCTATGCTCTTGGAATAGAGTCAGACGGAAAAACAATTCAAATTCAGCAAAAACTTGGTGATGTTGAACGTAAAATTGAAGCAGACCTTCCTGCCCTTATAACAGTTGAAAAAGAAATCAACGATTACAGGGTAACACCAATGGATAAAATTCTTGAAGCCTTTGAAAAAGAAATTCCTGTATGGGAAGCAGCCGATGTTGACGCTGACCTGGTTCATCTTGGTCTTAAGGGATCACCTACAAAACTTAGAAAGGTGTTTTCTCCAAAGATTGAAAAAGGAAAGGTTCAGATGCTTGAAGGAACCCCTGAAGAAATAGCCCGCCAGGTGGCTGACAAACTTAACGAGAAATTTCTTATATAAAAGGTGAAATAAATGGCTACAAAAGCTAATATCGAAGAACATAAAAATGTTTGGGTATTTGCCGAGCAAAATAACGGCAAACTTGCCAAAGTCTCCCTGGAAATGCTCGGCGAGGGAAAAAAGCTTGCAAACAAGCTGGGTGTTGAACTCATTGCCTTTCTTATAGGAGACAATGTAAAAACTTCTGCAGAAACTCTTATTGCATACGGAGCAGATAAAGTTTATCTGGCTGAAGATCCAGAGCTTAAAGATTACCGCACAGAGCTTTACACAGACATAATCTGCAACAAGGCAAATGAGGAAAAACCTGAAATTCTTATTATAGGTGCTTCTGCAATAGGAAGAGATCTTACCCCAAGAGTTTCATTCAGACTGAACACAGGCTGTACTGCTGACTGCACAGAACTTGATATAGATGAAGAAAAACGTCTTCTTATTTCCACAAGACCTGCTTTTGGCGGAAACGTTATGGCAACAATCATCTGCCCTGACCACAGACCCCAGATGTCCACAGTAAGACCCGGGGTTATGGCTGTTCCAGAAGCTGATGCTTCAAGAAAAGGCGAAATTATAAATATTCCTGTTGAAATAAAAGCAGACCAGATCAAAGTCAGAATTCTTGAAAGCATTGAAAAAGAACATGAAGGCGACAAAATTGAAGATGCTGCAAAAGTTATAGGAATGGGTATTGGTGCAAGTGATCCTGAAAGCGTTGAATACATCAAGGAACTTGCAAAACTTCTTGATGCTAAAATAGGCGGTTCAAGACCATGTGTTGAAAAACATTTAATCGACCATGAAGTTCAGGTTGGTCAGACCGGTAAAAATATCCGCCCAGAGCTTTATATTCCATGCGGAATCAGTGGTACTGTTCAGCACACCACAGGTATTACAAACGCAAAATACACAATTGCAATTAACAAAGATCCAAACGCTGAAATATTCAAGTTTGCAAATCTTGGGATTGCTGGTGATGCAAAAGTAATTCTTCCTGCAATAATCAAAGAAATTCAAAAATACAAAGCTTAAAAATTTAAAGCCGGGTTTTTTTAATCCGGCTTTTTTTCATTAATATTATGATAAATACTTTTCAACCTGATTTGAGGGTTTTCAATTTCTCCACATCTTTTGTATTAAATTAAATAGTGTATAAACAACTATAACCTGACACAATTTTTCATGGGTAAACTTTAAAATAAAACAAGCTCAGATTTAAATAAAAAACTACCTCTGTGTAAAACAAAGAACTTTTAACAATTGTTCCCAAATGATAATTACCTAAAAAAAATTAAGCAAAGCAAATAATCTTACACTCAAATTAATTTTTCAAAATGAAAGAGTCATCAGCAAATCATTTTTTGAAACCGTATCCCCTTTTTTAAAGAAAATATTTTGAACAACCCCTTTTTTTTGAGATAAAATAGGATTTTCCATTTTCATTGCCTCAATTACAATAAGAGGATCTCCGGGTTTTACCTCCTCATTCTCCTGTTTTTCAATACTAAATACAGTTCCGGGCATTGGAGCCAAAATATTGCAAATTTCATGACCTTCCAATATTTTATCTTTTTTTTCAGGCCCACTTTTTTCAACTTCTTTGACTGGTTCTTTTTTTATTTCCTGCTTTCTTTTTTGCTCTTGTTCAATTGTTTCAACTTCTTTATCTTGCTCAACAAATGCCTTAGTTTGGGGCTTTGGTACTTCAGCTTCTTTTTTATATATCACAGGGTTAAAAAATTCATCATCAATATCTACTTCAACTTCATAAAGATTGTTATTTATAAACACATTGAATTTTTGCAGATTTGAAGTTTTTTCAGGATACTTGTCCAAATCATATTTTTTATTTTTTATATCCGGCAAAATAAGCTCAATAATTTTTTCAGAGCTTAAATTTATCCCATTTTCAAAAAAATTAATTTCTTCTGAAAAAACGCAATCAAATTTTTTAATACTGCGGATTTTTTTTAGGGGTTTGGGAAAGTTTTTTACAACAATTTCTGGAAGTCTGCCATTTACATCAAGACAATGGGCCTTTACCTGATCTGAAACAATTTTATACGAATTAACATCATCATCAAAAATAAGATTGTTTACAGCCTGAGTAACAACCATTGAATCAAAAGGATTAACAAAAGGAAATGAGCCAAGGTCTTTTTTTATCTGATTTACCAAATCCAAAGCTTCTTTTTTTTTATCTTCAAAACCCAGTTCCTTTAATTCATCTTCCAAACTATTTTTTACTGATTTTGTAACTTTATAATAAACAAGCTCGGGATCAGAAAAAGGCAGCAAAGAATCGCCTGAATACCTGTTTTTTTCATGAACCAGCTTATCCATTGTATTTTTTATATCAATGAGGCTTTCAGTTTTTATGTTAAATTTTTTCCATTTTTTTTCAAACATTGACCAAAAAAACTCAGGAAAAGAATAATCCATTGGAGAGGCAAACGAAGACAAGGCTGTTTCCACTGAATAGGCTCCTGATTCAAAAGCATTAAAACTTGAAATAGAGGCTAATCCTCCATTGTTTTTTGCTGAAAAATGAACAGGAATTTTAACTTTTTTCTTAACCCTTTTAACAATTTCAAAAACTTTATCAGGATGAACAAAACCTTCAGAATCTTCAATACAAAGACTTGAAGCACCATTTTTTTGAAAATCCAATGCTTTATTCAAAAGATCCTTTATATCTTTTTCCAAAAAATCATCTTGAATTAAAAGACAACCCCTTAGTTCAGCTTTTGATTTTTCAATTTGATTGATTGCACAATCCATATTTGAAAAAAGATTTAAAGGATCATAAAGTTTAAATATGTCTATACCGCAGTCACAGGATTTTTTTATAAACTCTTCAATTATATAATTTGAGCATCTGTTTTTCCCTGTAAGATGAATTCCTGAAATTTTCATCATTGAAGGAGTTTTTTTAAGATATTTTTTTATCCGCTCAACTCTTTTAAAAGGATTTTCTCCTAAATATTTAATAACAGGGTAAAAAGTTTCAGGCCCGCTGATTTCCAGTGAATCAAACCCCACTTCATCAAAAAAAGGAATTGTACCCAATATATCATCTGTTTTGAATGGCTTTCCCGAATAAGGGTTGATGCACCCTGAAAGAGAAACATCTGTAAGCCTTAGAAAATTAGTCTTTATAAATTCCAATTGAATCTCCATTAAATAAATATTTTCTGTTTTTGCAGGACAGAACTCTCATTTGCATAAGCTGTCTTTTTTTCATCAAAAGCCTTCGCCCGCTTTTTTTCCAGAGATTTTTTTCCTTTAAAGGCACTGTTTTTGGCTTAAAGAATTTTTTGGGTAAAGATATTTTAAATATCCTCAGATATTCCATTACAGCCGCTATTGCCGCAGCTTTTTCTTCATTTTCCATAATTTATTATCCTTAAAGAGGAATGTTTCCGTGTTTTTTAAACGGCCTTGTCTCTTTTTTAGTCATAAGAATATTCAAGCTTTTAACTAGTTTCTCCCTTGTTTCAGAAGGAAAAATAACATCATCAACATAACCCCTTGATGCTGCAATATATGGATTTGAAAACAGCTCCTGATATTCCTTTATTTTTTTCTGTCTTTCTTCTTCAGGATTTTCAGAAGCTTTTATTGATTTCCTGTGAATGATTTCTGCTGCTCCTGCTGCTCCCATTACAGCAATTTCAGCTCCTGGCCATGCAAAAACAAGATCAGCTCCAAGATGTTTGGAACTCATTGCAATATAAGCTCCCCCGTAATTTTTTCTTGTTATAAGAAGAAGTTTTGGAACAGTTGCTTCTGAATAACTCCAGAGCATTTTTGCCCCGTGTCTTATTATCCCACCCCATTCCTGACCTGTGCCTGGAAGAAATCCGGGAACATCTGCAATAGTAATTATAGGAAAATTAAAACAATCACAAAATCTTATAAATCTGGCAGCTTTGTCAGAAGAATCTATATCAAGGCATCCTGCAAGATAAAGAGGCTGATTTGCTATTATTCCAACAGGTTTTCCATCAAGTCTTGCAAAACAGGTTATTATATTCGGACCAAAAAATTCATGGGGTTCAAAAAACTCATGGTTATCAAATATGCTTTTTATTATCTCCTTCATATCATAAGGGGCATTGGGTTTTTCAGGGATAAAACTGTCAAGCATCATTGCTTTTTTTGGATCAAAATATCTTTTTCCACTTAGAGGAGGATCTTCCATATTATTGGAAGGAAGGTAGGACAAAAGTTCTTTTATTTTTTCTATTGCATCTTCATCACTTTCACATCCAAAATGAGAAACTCCACTTTTTGTACAATGTGCATCTGCTCCACCCAGGGTTTCAAAGTCAGTTTCCTCACCTGTAACTGACTTTACAACATCTGGCCCTGTTATAAACATATAGCTTGTTTTTTTAACCATAAACACAAAGTCTGTCATTGCCGGAGAATAAACTGCCCCTCCTGCTGTTGGCCCCATAATTGCCGAAATCTGAGGTATTACTCCTGAAGCTGCACTGTTTCTAAAAAAAATCTCTCCAAAACCGGCAAGAGAATCTATTCCCTCCTGAATTCTTGCCCCACCTGAATCATTAAAACCTACAAAGGGAACCCCTGATTTCAAAGCAAGATCCATAATCTTACATATTTTTTTTGAATGAACTTCTCCAAGACTTCCTGCCATTGAAGTAAAATCCTGGGCATAGGCAAAAACAGGACGGCCATTTACAAGACCGTGGCCTGTTACTACTCCGTCTCCTGAAATTTTTATATTTTCCATTCCAAAGTTAGTGGATCTATGGGAAGCGAACCTGTCTGTTTCTTCAAAAGTGTCCTTATCAAAAAAAAGAGCCAGTCTTTGTCTTGCATTGAGCTTGCCTTTTGACTTTTGAGATTCAAGAGCTTTTTTTCCTCCCATTTGAAGAGAAATTTTTCTTTTTTCCCTTAAAGTCTCCATTGGATCTGTATTCATTTATTTACCTTTAAATTTAATTTTTTATTCTTTAAGAACTTATCTTACAAAACTCCACAAAACCCCTGCCGCTATTGCAGAACCTATGACTCCTGCAATATTCGGAGCCATTGCATGCATAAGGAGAAAATTTGAAGGATCTTCTTTTTGACCCATAACCTGAACAACCCTTGCAGAATCGGGAACTGCTGAAACACCGGCAGCTCCTATAAGGGGATTTATCTTGCTTTTAAGAAAAAGATTCATAATTTTAGCAAAAATTACTCCACAGGCTGTAGCAAAGGCAAATGAGCAGGCTCCAAGTATAAAAATACCTATGGATTCAGATGTAAGAAAAACATCTGCCTGGGTACTTGCACCAACTGTAATCCCTAAAAGAATGGTAACTGTATCAATAATTGTTGTTCTTGCAGCATTGGCAAGTCTTTCAGTAACAACAGCCTCCCTAAGAAGATTACCGAAAAAAAGCATTCCAAGAAGGGGAAGGGAGGCTGGGGCTGTAAAACAGCAAAGAATAAAACCTGCAACAGGAAAAATCAATTTTTCCCTTTTTGAAACTTCTCTTGGCTCTTCCATTTTTATAAGCCTTTCTTTCTTTGTTGTAAGAAGTTTCATTATGGGAGGTTGAATTACAGGAACAAGCGCCATATAAGAATAGGCTGCAATTGCAATGGGCCCTATAAGCCTTGGAGCAAGTTTTGCTGTTAAAAAAATAGCAGTAGGCCCGTCTGCACCGCCTATGATACCTATGGATGCAGCTTCTTCTATCCCGAATCCTAAACTTAATGCAACTGCAAAAGTTATAAATATTCCTGTCTGGGCAGCAGCTCCTAAAAGCATGAGAACCGGTCTTGCAAGCATGGTTGAAAAATCTGTTAAAGCTCCAATTCCCATAAATACAAGGGAAGGATAAACTCCTGATGTTACACCCATATAAAGATAGCTAAGCACACTCCCCTCTTCATAAATCCCCAATCCGAATCCTTTAAAAATAGGGATATTTCCCATGATGATTCCAAACCCTATGGGAACAAGAAGAAGAGGTTCATAGTGTTTTACTACGCCAAGCCAGATAAATAAAATTCCTGCACCAATCATTATCAAGTGACCCGGACTAACAAGAGCAAAACCTGTATTATTGAAAAACTGTAAAAAAAGTTCTCCCATTATTTCCTCATTTTTTATGATGATTTTTCCAGCTTATGATTTACCAGAACTGATAAAAGCCGGAAGTTTAGTGCGCCGGGCTAAAAACCCGGCTGTTGTTTTATTTTAAAAGGTTTTAAAGTAAAACTTCACAAAGTCTTTGATTCCAGCGAAATTTTTTAGAATCATCACTTATTATAAAATTTGCTTTTAAAAGCTCTTCTACAATAAAGTTGGGAGGAGGTGAATTCAGCCCTCGTTTTTCAGCATTCCTGATAAGATCTGATAGATGAAAAGGCTCACCAGTAAGTACTGTTATTGTTTTCAATTTTATGGCATATTCTTTAAGCCCTGAAGAAATTTTAAACTTCTTTTTCAACCCTTCACCAAAAAATTTAGAAATCTGACTTTTTTTAGTCTTTATAAATTTAAATGACCTGGAATTTAAGGCAATCACTTTATGAAGAAGTGATATAACAAATGAAAGACCTGCTAAAGATCCAAACACAATAAGAATTCCTGTACCTGCAAAACTCCATCCATTCAGTTCAGATATAATTTCCAAATTAAACATCTTTATTTCCCTTCAGTTGTTCTTTTATGCTGAAATTTTAATTTTACTGACGACCATATAATCTTTTTCTACCTTAGCCAGTTTTACCATTTTAAAGTTTTTAACTTCCATATAAAGTTTCCCGCTTTCGTCTGTTAGAATAAGATTAAAGCTTATTGTTTCTTTGTCTGAAGATACCTTGGTTGTTATGCACAAATACTCTTTTTCCCTTTCAACAGGAGCTATAAATCTAAATCTTTCCACAGCAGAAGGAAGAACCAGATTGTTTGAAGATAAAAATTCAAAAACTCCTCCTGTCTGAAACATTGAATCAATTAAAACAGGGTCTGTATAAAACTTTGGAAAAGACTGTCCCTTAAAAAATTCCCTGGGTTCATTATGAGAAACCCTTGTAATAAGAGTGTTGTCTTTAAAAGAAACAATTTCTTTAATTGTTTTAAATGAGCCCTCCATAAAAAGACGTTTTGGATGATAAAGAAGTTCCTCTGTTTTTTCACTTGATTTAACAGGCGAAAACTCTGGAAGTTCAATGATTTCTTCATGATAGTCAGACTCTGCAAAATGGAAAAGACCTTTATAATGCAGCTTCTTATCTCCACGGACAACCTTGCTTTCAAATCTAGAAGAAATTCTGCACTCAATTAAATCACTTTCCCCTCCAGAAGAAACTGCTTCTATTTCAATTTTTTTAGGGCGTTTCTTTAAAATTTTTATTCCATAGGGAATTTCAAAATCTGTTATGGAAGAAAGTCTTTTTCTACTGTTTTTTACTGAATAATAAGCAGCTTCTGCCATTGCTTCTATTCCTGTAGCTCCCAGGAAAACAGGAATGCCCTCAAGTTGATGATCCATTAAAAAAAGATCTCTTTTTAAATCAAGAACTCTTGAAAACACTATTTTGTCATCACTTTCCTCTTCTATTGAATCAAGGAAAGGAGAAATACTTTTTTCCCCGCTAATAAGACAGTCTTTATCGAACTCTTTGTCCAATCCTGTGAAAACTGCTTCAAAAGTTTTCCTGTCTTTTAATTCGTCCATGAAAAAATCAACACCTTGATCCAGAGGTAAAAAGGTAAGCCCTCTTGACTCGAGTACTTTTAATACTGTTTCGTTTGTTGCCATTCCTGCACCTTTCCACGCAGTCCAGGCAATTACCTTGTAAATTTTTTCCTTATTTTTGATTTTCTGCTCATTTAAAATTCTTCCGAGCATATCATTTGCACCTGTATAATCTGCCTGCCCCTGATTTCCAAATCTTGCAGTAACTGAAGAAAATCCTATAAAGAATTGGTATTTTTTATCATCAAAGGCTTTTAAAAGGTTTTTTGCACCTTTAACTTTAGTATCAAAAACCCTGTTAAATGATGAAAGTTCCTTTTTTTCAATTATCTGGCTTTCCTCAAGGCCTGCAGCATGGATAATACCCTGAATATTATCATATTCTAAGGCAACTTTTCTCACTGATTCATAATCTGTAACATCAGATGAATGGTAGCTGACCTTTATTCCCAAAGACTTTAAATATTCTATGTTTTCAAGGCTTTCTCTTAAGCCCAAAATTTTTTTAGCCATATTTTTTATTTCAAGAGGCTTTTTATTTTCCATTTCTTTTTTAAGGATGGCTATAAGCATAGATTCATCAAGGGCAGTATTTTTAAACCTTTCCTCAAGAGAGTAAATATCACTTCTTCCAAGGATTATAATTTCAGGCTTTATTTCATGGGCAACCTGTTTAAGGATTTCAAAGGTTATTCCCCTTGCACCTCCTGAAACTACAACTTTGTCATTTTTATTTATAAAAAAGCTCCCTTTTTCAGGAACAGATTCTTTCATTATAAGTTTGTACAATAAACCGTCGCTGACTCCTGTTTCAACAAATCTGTCTTTGGATAAAAGTCTTTCAATATATTGATCTCCTATTTCCTTAAGACTTTGGCCTGGTTTTTCAATATTAAAATCAACTATTTTTACAATTGCCTGCTCAAATTCCTTTCCAATGGTTTTTGCAATTCCTGAAATACCTGAAAAAGCCGGATAAATTTTTCCTCTGCAATTTGAAGAATAGGGAAATACAACTGAACTAAATGAAATTGAAGATACAAGAAAATCTGTATTTTTCATATTTTGGGAAAGTTTTTTTGAAATTATGAAAAACGATTTTACATCTTCTTCACAATCATCATGGTCTTTCTCAGAAAAATAACCATTTAAAACAGAAAGGTGAATAAATCCGTTTATATCCTTCTCTTTGGAAATTTTATCCATCAAAGACTCAAGCTCATCATGATTTGCAAAATTTACGCAATAGTCATTTGTTTTTGCCCTTCCAAGAGTAAGAGTAAAAATGCCTAGCTTTTCTAGCTTCTCAATAAAAATTTCTGAAAACCCGAAATCATCAGTTGTTACAAGAAAATTTTTCCCGGCAAATATATTTGATTCTTCTTTTTCAGTTTTAAATTCTGAAACAGAAACTGAATATCTTTTTACAGAAGAAACTGATTTTTCCTCAACCTCAGAAACTGAATCAATTTCTGATTTTATCTTTGTTTCAAAATTTCCCCTCAGGTATAAAGCAAGTTTGCTTATTGTGTTAAGCTCCCTTAATTTTAAATCTTCAGGAACTTCTATCCCAAGCTCTGATGAAATTTTACCAAAGATTTCAACTTGTTTTACTGTATCAATCCCAAGGTCAGCTTCAAGATCAAAGTCTGAATCAAGCATATCTTTGCTATAGCCGGTCTGAACTGAAATGATTTGTTTAATTTTATCTTCATAATCATTGGAAAAATCTTTTATCTCTTCTTCTGATTCAAAAGAGGCTTCTTCAGCTTTTAGTTTAATCTCTGAATTAGTCTTCAGGTAGGAGGAAAGCTTGCTTATTGTGTTAAGCTCCCTTAGTTTTAAATCTTCAGGAACTTCTATTCCAAGCTCTGATGAAATTTTACCAAAAATTTCCACTTGTTTTACTGTATCAATCCCAAGGTCAGCTTCAAGATCAAAGTCTGAATTAAGCATATCTTTGCTATAACCGGTCTGAACTGAAATTATTTGTTTAATTTTATCTTCATAATCACTGGAAAAATCTTTTGTTTCTTCTTCTGATTCAAAAGAGGCTTCTTCAGCTTTTAGTTTAATTTCTGAATTAGTCTTCAGGTAGGAGGAAAGCTTGCTTATTGTGTTAAGCTCCCTTAGTTTTAAATCTTCAGGAACTTCTATTCCAAGCTCTGATGAAATTTTACCAAAAATTTCCACTTGTTTTACTGTATCAATCCCAAGGTCAGCTTCAAGATCAAAGTCTGAATTAAGCATATCTTTGCTGTAACCTGTTTGATCAGAAATTGTTTTTTTTATTTTTCTTTCCAGAGAAAAATTGCCGCTTTTTAGCTTTGTATCTTTTTTCTCTTCTTTTAATTGTTCTTTTTCTTCAATTTTTAAAGATTCAATACATAGGGTTGAATTTATAATTTCAGGTTGAGGATTTTTCAGTCCTGAAATAGATTCAAGCCATTTTTCATACACAGGATTGCTTTTTATAGCTGCCTCATCAATTTTCTTAATAAACAAAAAGGCAAAGTGAGAACCAAATCCTGCAGAAAAATGCAGTCCATATTCAAAATTTCCCTCATTTTCATCCTTCAGCCTTAAATCAGAAAATTCAAAAGGGATTTTTTCTAAATTTGCTATTGGAGGAACTTTTCCTGCCTGGAGACATTTTACAAGAACCGCATCTTCTATCCCTGCTCCAAGAGTATGGCCTGTATATCCTTTTGTATTGGTTATCTTGATCTTTGAAGCACTATCTTTAAAACACAGACGCAAAGCTTTTATTTCTGCATCTGCACTTCCTCCCTTTGCAGGAGTGTAAGTTTCATGGGACATAAAAATAGTTTTTTGAGCAATTTCATTTATATCAAGACCATGCCTTTTTCTTACCATATCCATGAAAAGACTCATTTCATCGGCAAGGTGATCAACATCTATCCCTGTTGTATGGTATGCACTGTTCCCAAGCCTGGTTCCCAGTATTTCAGCCTGTCCTTTAAGGCCTCTTTTTTCTATGGTTGAAGATTTTTCAACAATAAGAGAAACAGCCCCGCTTCCTAAAATTGTACCATGTCTTTCTTCGTCAAAAGGTTTTGCAGCCTCTTTTACAACATTTTTAACACTTGCTGCACCAAGAGAAAGAAAGCCTGAGCCTACCCATTGATTAAGCTCTGGAGAAGTTGCTGATTCTCCTCCGATTATAATAACTCTGTCGCATCTTCCATTCCTTATCCAGTCTTCTGCCACTGAACATGCCTGAGTTGTGGAAGCACAAGCTCCGTTTAAATTAAGATTTGGTCCCTTTGCTTTGATATGTTGAGCAAAATGTGCTGAGCCAAGGGGAGTTATATTAAATAAAAGGTTTTTATCAAATTCGTATTCAGATGAATTTTTCCTTTTTTTTCTTAATTTGAAAAACCAGTCTGTAACCATATCTTTAGACTCTTTGGATTTAAGATTTTCCATAAGATGATAATAAATATTTTCCATTTCCTCATATGGTTTTAAATAAAATTTATCATAATAATAGGACTTCATCTCCCTTGCAAATTTTTCCATTCCCTGAAAAAGGGAAGTCATTATAACTCCAGTTGAAGCCTGCATTTCAAGGGGAAGCTCAAACTTTTCAACGAGAGAAAGCCTGGTTGATTTTTTATTTTTTATTTTAACCAGTGGAATTTTTGCATCCTTCAGGGCTTCAATTCCAGCTGCAAAAGCCACAGAAATGGAGATATCATAATCATAATCAACCCCATAATCCTTGAGATCAAAGTATCCCAGCTTTCCTGCAAGATGGATCACATCACTGATATCTTTAATTTTTTTAATTTCAACGCTTCCAGTAGGAGATTTTGTTATTCTTGATATTTTTTTATCTGTAAAACTTAATTTTTCTTCATCTGAAAGTTGATCAATAAAATTTTGGCCTGAAATAAGTTTTGAAAAATTGTCATCATTAAAAACTTTTCCTGACTTTCCAGGAAGGCCTATGGCTACTCCTGCTATGGCAATCGGATCTGTATAAAAATTAAAGCTCTCAATCTTTTTAAGTTTTTTATCATGTTTTGCTTTTTCATATAGATCAAACAATACCTTATCTAATTCAGCCTTATTTTTTGAGATAAAAGTTTTAAAATCTTTATCATATTCAAATTTCTCATCAGTTTTTTCCCCGGGAAAAGAAATTTTATTTTTCTTAAGTTCCTGAATAGATAAATTTATATTTTCAAGGCTTTCATTTTCTTTTACCTCGGATTCCACAGATAAATAAGAATTATAAAGATCAAGCTCCATATGTTTTAAAAGACCTGAAAGAATTTTTCCTGTTCCTGTTTCAATAAAACTTCTTACTCCAAGCTTCATTGCTGTTTTTATTGATTTAACAAACTGAATAGGTGAAATTATCTGATTTACAAGAAGGTATTTTGCTTCTTTTTCATCCTCAGGATAAGGTTCTCCAGTAAGGTTTGAAATGATTTTCGGCAATGATGATTTGTTAAATTTTACATTCTTTAAATATTCTTCCAGTTTTTCAGCAGCTTCTAAAAGAACAGGCGTATGAAAAGCTCCTGTAAGATCCAGCTTTTTGTAAAACACCCCTTTTTTGGAAAGAAAAGAACAAAAAGCTTCAATTTTTTCACTAAAACCTGAAACCCCTGTTTGTTTAAGGCTATTTATATTTGAAATATATATCCCTTGGATTCCTGATTCTTCTATTATTTCTGATGTTTCTTCACTATTTTTAAATACAATTACAATTTTTCCGGGATATTTTTCGTCAGCTTCTTTCATAAGCCTGGATCTTTTTAAAAGAAGCTTCATTGAATCTTCAAAACCAAGGGCTCCTGAAGCATAAAGAGCTGAATATTCGCCTATGCTGTGCCCTATGAAATACTCAGGATAAAATCTTTTTGACTTCATGTATTCAAAAATAGCAGAACTTGCCATAAAAACAGCAGGCTGGGTATTTTCAGTGGAATTAAGACCTGGCTTTCTGCCAAACATTATATCAATAAGAGAATAACCCCTTTCCTTTTTAAAAATTTCTTCACCAAAATCCATTTGGTCTTTGATTATTTTTTCTTTTTCATATAAAGACTTCATCATTCCCGGATATTGGGAACCCTGCCCACATAAAAGCACTGCCGTATTTTCCAAGACTTCAGGCTGGTTTATTCTTATTGGTTCTTCTGCTTTTTGGCTTTTCTTTACTGATTTTTTCAAAATTTCAGGCTGATTTATTGTTATAGCCTCTTTTCTTTTTTCTGTTCTTTTTACAGACTTTAAAAGCCTTGAAGGAAGGGAACTTATTATTGCATGCCCGTGGTTTGCACCAAATCCAAAAATATTTGCTGCTGTGTGAAACTGCAGATTTTCATCTAGAACAACAGAATCAACTGATGGTTTTAGATACGAATCTTTTTTAATTATGGAATTTTCTTTGTCATAATTTCTGTTTGGAAGGATCATCCTGTTTTTTGCCTGCAAAATAAGCCTTGCAAAAACAACTGCGGGATTTGCTCCTTTAAAATATCCAAGCTCGGGTTTGGTATTGCCAAAGAAAAGATCGTGTTCAAAAATGCTTTCAACCCCCTGCTTTTCAATCTGATCCATCATAAGGCTTGAAAAGCCGAACACATCCATATAAGAAATATTCTTTTTAAAAACACTTGAGTCGGCATAGCATTTGTCTGCTGTTTTTTTTATGAGTTCCTGGGAAGGAGAATAAAAATTATTTGAAGGTTTTGAAGCAATTTTCATGGATGATATTTCGGCAAGAACGGGAAGACCTTTTTCCATGGCCTTTTCATAGGTAGTCATTACCATGACAACTCCTGCTTCACTCAAGTTTACTCCTTTTGATCTTTTATCAAAAACTTTAGTATCTTCAGAAGATAAAAGCCCAAGCCTCTTGAATACCATCATGATTCCGGGATAAAAATTTGTATCAACACCTCCGGTAAGAACTGCATCATTATCGCCTGAAAGTATTGACTTCATAGCAATATCCATTGCTATTGCAGATGATGCACAGGCAGCATCAACAATAAAATTGGCCCCGCAGCATCCAAAGTAATTTGCAACTCTGCCGCTTATTATATTTGAAAGAAGCCCGGGAGTTGAATCTTCGCAGTTTTCATGAAATCTGTCTCTTAAAGCAGCTCCTAACTCAGTTTTTATTTTTTCCCTGACTTTTCCATCAATATCTTTTGTCTCACCAATTATTTTTTCAATAAGAACTGTTCTTGAACGGATAATATTTTCAACATGTTTTGATCCGCTTATGGCTCCTAAAATCACCCCTGTTTTGTTTCCCGGGGCAAACAAAAGATCTTTTTTGTCTCCACAGGCTTCTTCCACTGCCTGGCTTGCAGCATCAAGAGCAAAAAGCTGGGATCTGTCTATTGACTTAAGAGTGTTTGGAGGAATTTTATATTTAATACTGTCAAATTTATAATCCTCAACAATTCCAGCCTTTACAAGAGGAAGGGAGAATTCCTTATCTGCCTTTGAATAATAATCATTATGAAAAATAGTTTCAGGAATATTTTTAAAATCCTTTTTACCAGACAATAATTTTTCAAAAAACTGCTCCTGATTATCAGCACCCGGAGCAATTATTCCAAGCCCTGAAATAACAATTCTCTTGCTGTCAGGATTTATGGCTGAACCAGTAAAAAAGTTTCTATCCAAAGATTTATAGCTTTCACTGTATTCCTCAAGAACCCCATGGTAATTTATCCCTCCAAACCCATATGAACTTACACCAGCTCTTCTTGGCCTGCCGTCCTTTGGTATCCACTCTTCAGGTTCGCTTATAATGTAAAGATCTGTACCGTCCAGGGAACATTTATCGGAAAGCCCTCTAAAATCAGCAAGAGGAGGAAGAACTTTATTGTTTATTGCAAGAACAGCTTTTATCAAACCCGCAGCCCCTGCTCCGCCTAAAAGATGACCTATCTGTGACTTAACTGAACTTATTCCTGTTTTTCCTGATTTGCCATAAACACTTGAAATAGTTTTTATTTCAGCTTCATCCCCTATTATTGTGGAAGTTCCGTGGGCTTCAATAAAATCTATATCTTCAGGTGTAAAAGATTTGTTTTTTTCAAAACATCTTTCAATTGCAAGAATCTGTCCTTTTTCATTTGGTGCTGCAACTGCCTTTCCTTTTCCATCAGATGATGCTCCAACAGACTTTAGGACTGCTAAAACCCTGTCCTTGTCCCTTATGGCATCTTTCATTCTTTTTAAAATTATAACTCCTGCACCTTCTCCTAAAACAAAACCTCCTGCCCTTTTATCAAAAGGAAATGAGCCTTCAGCTGAAAGAGCTCCCATTTTACAAAAGCCGATAAATGATTCGGGTGCAAGATTTGAACTGACCCCTCCTGCAATAACAAGATCTGTGCTATTTGATAAAAGTTCTTTTATTCCGCAGTCAATTGCTGCAAAAGAAGTTGCACAGGCTGCATCCACAACATAATTAGGACCTTGAGACCCAAGCCAGGCGGCAAGTCTTGAAGCTTCAATATTCAAAGTCATACTGTCAGGTGTTTCAAAACTATGTCCTTTTGAAAGAGATGTTTTAAGATTAACAAGAATTTTTTCTTTTTCTTCTTTAGAAAGATTTTTAAATTCATCTATTTGATCAAGGTGATATTCTAATTCAGGAAAATAATATTTAAGATTGAGATCATAACTTAGCTCATTTCCAAGACATGAGCCGATAATTACTGCAGCAGACTTTAAATTTTCACTGGTTTCCATTTTTATTTGGGAATTTTCAATTGCCTGACTACATGCTTCAAGAAGCATTTGCTGACTTCTTGAAATGGAATTTCCTGTTTTTTTGTCAAAACCAAACTTTTCTGGATAAAATTTAAAATTTTCAGCTGTTCCTGCAATTTTTGTATAAGCTTTATCAGGAGCTTTTCTGTCTTCAGCAAAGTAAAGACTTTTATCAACTCTGGAATCTGGAATTTCCCTGATTGAATATTTTCTGGAAACAATATTTTCCCAAAATTCCTCAATATTATCAGCATCAGGATAAACACACCCCATTCCAATTACTGCAATTTCATCGTTAAGCATTCTCTTTTCAGAAAATAAAACCTCAAGCCGGTCAAGATTTTCAAACAAATCTTTTTCACATCCCATGTAAATCCCATGGATGGATTTGATATCTTTGGCTTTTGAATGAAAAGCAACGCTTGAACCAACGCAATAGTTTCCCTTTTCATAACATTCTTCATCACAATATTGTTCAAAACAAACCTTGTTTTCCTCATGATCAAATACAAGCTTAACTCCCTTTGCAGCAACAAGAAGGGAGCCCATATTATCAACTTCAAATCCTTTTTTTCTTTCCTTTAAAGAAAGCTTTTCTTCAATTCTGGAATACTCATTTTCTATTATTTTTTCTAAAAAAGGTGTTTTAACCGCTCTTGCAGGAAGTCCTACTGTATTTCCCATGAGTACGGTTTTATAATGCTCTGATATTATTTCCTGATATTGCTGTTTAAGTGCTTTTGTTCTTACTATTTCCTTTGAAAAAAGATAAGGTGTTCCAAGCTGGATTGCTATGGTAGCCCCTTTTTCAGCAAGGACTGAAGATATTCCAGAAATAATTAATGAAGCTGTTTTTGTTCCTATCCCCCCTGCAAAAGTCACCATTATATTGGAAATATCCAACCCGTCTTTTTCCATTAAAAAACCAACTCCAAGCTCCCAGAGAACAAGGCTTGTAAGTTTTCCAATATGACCTCCGGCCTCGGTACCTTCAAAAATAAACCCTTTGCATCCGCTTGAAACAGCATTGTCAAGCATCCCAAGAGAAGGTGTATGAAGCCAGGTTTTTATCCCATTTGCCTCAAGCTCATTTATCTGAAAAGGGCTTCCGGCTGCAAAAAGTGCAAATTTCACTTTCTGTTTTTTTATCATCTCCATATGGGAGGAAACATTTCTATTTAAAGACTCTATCCCAATAAGTCCTGCCCCGAATACAGGAACTTCTTGATTTCCTTGGACAATTATTTCTTCTGCCTTTTCAACAGGCAGACTTCCAAGTGCAAAAAAAGGCAATCCTCCATTTTCATAAACTTCAGATGCAAACTCGATATTATCCGATATATTTGCCATGGGCCCTTGGATTATCGGATATCTGCAATTAGAAATTTTACAAAATTTTGAATTTTCTCTTATTGGATTATTATCTTCAATGGAGTTTAAAAGTTCTGAGGTCTTTTCAAATAAATAATTAACCACGTCCTTTAATTTTCTTGATTTTTTTACAAACTTTCTGGCAAATGTGCCGTCTTGACCAAGATAAAAAAGGCTCTGAACAGGATTTTCTATAGTTTCTGAAAGAAAAGTCACTGATTTTTTTATTTTTTCATAAAGAACTGTGCTGCTGCCTTCAATTTGATCACTGATTTTAAGGTCTTTTACAATTTTTGTTGCAAGCTTTGAAAAAAACCTGAATCTTTTGCCGCTACCATCTTCGATTATATCAGAATCAAATTCCTCAAGATTTTCTAAAAGGTTTTTAAAATTTTTTGAAACTGGAGCTTCGTCAGTCAAGTAAAGCTGACTGTCCAGAACAATCCCTGAAGCACCTCCGGAAAAAAGCCCTGCTGTTGTATAAAGCCCTGCACCACCGTGAATTATCACAGGGTAATCCGTATTTTCAAGGTACCATTGCATAAGAACAAAAGATGTATATTCAGATATTTTTCCACCTGCTTCTGCACCTTTGAGCACAAGTGCTTCTGCTCCTGTAGATTTTAATTCTTCACTGATTTGAATATCAGTTGTTTCAATCAGCTTTACTGTCTGAGAAGAGGGAAAGGAAAAATTTTTAAGCTCTGCTTTATCTAAATAGGAAACGATTACAGCTTCAAGATTTCTCAGCTTCTTTGTTTCTATCAGTTTAAAAAGCTCAGAATTTTCTGCAAAAATCCTGATCCCGTAAAGAATTTCTGAATTTTCAAGCTGGTCTATAAGATCCAGTGTAATTTCATTTTCAATAAATTCAGTATCAAAAACAGGAAGGCAACCGCTTTCAAACAATGCTTTAAAATACTTAATCTCTGGTGAGCCAAAGGGGTTATATGCCAG
Source organism: Desulforegulaceae bacterium (assembly GCA_034006035.1). Lineage (NCBI taxonomy): Bacteria > Pseudomonadati > Thermodesulfobacteriota > Desulfobacteria > Desulfobacterales > Desulforegulaceae > Desulforegulaceae bacterium. The sequence goes on along the minus strand of JAVETN010000003.1, from coordinate 218,663 downwards.
AACCGGCAAGCTGGAATTGAATATTTTCTTAATCATTAAATTATCTCCTGATGTTTTGTTTATTTTTCAAGTTTCAAGCTCTGACTATACAACAAGTATGCCATAGCCCAGAAAAAACAAATAAGATGTTGTTTTTAAAGAAAATATTTTAATTTAAAGCAATCAGAACTAAAAAACTATTTATTAAACTCCTAACTTTTTATGTACCTGCCATGTACACATTATGCATAAAAGGCTCAGATACCTGTTTAAACTTAAAATCAAGATTTTTGATTAAAGAAAGGAATTCCAGAGGTTTCATATTTAACTAGGGTTTATGGAACAATCATTGCTTATAAGTTATTTATGAAATTATTTAATCTGGAGATAAAAAAATGAATTTAAAAAGATTTATAGCCTTTTCAGGAAAAATTTATCAGGAAACAGAAATCTGTATAATAGATATTTACAAGCTTTTTAAAGTTTACAATTCCCAATTTTTAAAACATTCTTCATTTTTTTCAAAACCTACAAAAATAAAAGCAGCTGATTTTTATTTTCTCGGTAATTTTTTTTCTGCCAGAGAAATCAAAACCATTAATGGTTTTAAAACAATAAAAAAACAGTTTGAATGGATGAGTGCTAGAATAGGTATTAAAAATCTTGTAAAAAACAAATATCCCCATCTTTCCTTTAGAAGTATTGAAACAGAAAAGGATATCTACGGAGCTCCCTTGATAAAAAACCTTCCTTTTTTAAACATTTCTATTTCCCATTCAGGTAAATATGCTGTTTCAGCAATAAATGAAAAACAAAGAATCGGAATTGATCTGGAAGAATTGAAATGCTTGAATACCAAGTATCTGCTCTATGCTGGTTTTTCGAAAAAAGAAAAAAAGCTCACTTGCCCAGAAAACTACTTTGAAATTTTAAAACTCTGGACAATAAAAGAAAGCTATCTCAAATATATAAAAAAAGGATTTAACGAAAGCCTTAAAAAAGTGGAGATTATTAAAAATAAGATTTATCATAATGGGGTACCAATAAAAAATGTATGTACAGAATCATTTTTCTTATTAGAGAACTATGTTGTGTCTTTTGTTTACGAAAACAATATTTAAATTTAGCCTGAATTTATAGTTTCATCTTTCAAACAAAAAAATTATAATGATTTCAGATTTAAATTTTAGCAAAAAGATCAACTTTTCAAGATATTTAGTGTTTTAAGAAAAAAAGACTTTTGTTCCCCAGCTGAACAACAGCTCTTAATTAATAGTTGTGTGGAGAAAAGATTAATGAATAAAAAAATAAGCCTTACCAATGAACAAAGAAATTTTTTTACACTTGTCGCTGATGCTGTTGTTGCCAACCCTTTTAGTGATAAAAGAAAGCAGCTTGATATGGAAATTGCAGGGTTTTTTCTAGACTCTCCAGGAAAGAATATTATAGATAAAACAATTAAAGGTGTAATGTCTCGTATTTCAGAGCTTGAAAAACAAGGCCTTACAATCCATAATTTTGAAGGCAATGATAGATTGCTTATTGAAACAACATTTTTATTTGATTTTTTTTACAAGTTTCGCAAGAATTTCGATGAGCTTATTCTTCAGCAAATTAAAGCAGGAGATACTTCCATAAAAGTTTCATTTGTCAGAGCCGCTTATAAAATGCTTGAATCAAGAGGATTTGATAATGCCTCAATCAATCTTTATTTTGCACTTTGTTATCAGATAAGAAGAGCCTTTTATTTTATAAGAGACTCGCTTAAAGGCAAAAGTGCAATCATGCAGGATTTGAAACGCAAACTATGGAACAATGTTTTTACTCACGATTTAAGAATGTATTCAAAATACCTTTATAATCGTATGGAAGATTTTTCAACTTTAATTCTCGGTGAAACTGGTACTGGAAAGGGAACAGCTGCAAGTGCCATAGGAAAAAGCGGTTTTATTCCTTTTGATGAAAAGAAAAAATGTTTTGAAGAAAGCTTTGTCCGTTCTTTTGTTTCTCTTAATCTGTCACAGTTTCCAGAAACTCTTCTTGAATCTGAACTTTTCGGCCATAAAAAAGGGTCGTTTACAGGAGCAGTGGAGAATTTTGAAGGGGTTTTTCAAAAATGCAGTAAAAACGGAGCAATTTTTCTTGATGAAATAGGTGAAATTTCCGAACCTGTTCAGATAAAGCTTCTTCAAGTCCTTCAAGAACGGGTTTTTAGTCAGGTTGGAAGCCACAAACAAGAAAGATTTAATGGCCGTGTTATAGCCGCCACAAATAGGAATTTTGAATCAATTGAAAATGGAGATGTTTTCAGAGATGATTTTTATTACAGGCTCTGCTCGGACATTATCAATGTGCCGCCTTTGAGGCAGCGTATCAGAGAAGAGCCTGATGAGCTTAAAGAGCTGGTAATCATTACTGTTAAGCGTATCATAGGTAAGGATTCTTCTGAGTGTATAGAAATGGTTTTAGATGTCATTGAAAATCAGCTTGGTTTTAATTATCAGTGGCCTGGAAATGTAAGAGAATTGGAACAATGCACAAGAAGTGTTTTATTGAATAAACATTATCTCAGTAAAAACAAAATCAACAAGGGAGTTGAAGAACTTCTTGTTTCAGGGCTTGTAAAAGGAGAAATTGGAGCTCATGAGCTTATGTCTGGATATTGTACACTTTTATATGAAAGATTTGCAAATTTTGAAGAAGTGGCAAGAAGAACAGGTCTTGATAGGAGAACAGTAAAAAAATATATAGATTCTACCTAAGGGTATAATTAATTAGAAAAATAAATCAGCTTAGCATCAAACTAAAAAAACAGATCTATCAAATCAGCAGATTTAAATTTTACAAAAAATCCAAAGCACTAAATATGAAGCAACCAATTACTATTATTCTTTTTCAGTTTAAAAAATCAAATGTTAAAGCAAGAAAAATAAACCTGCTAAACTTATAGCAATTTCTAAACTCTCTAAAAATGAATATTTAAAAAACAACCAATCAAGAAAAGTTTTTATAATTTTTTTACAAATCAGTTTTAGTTATAAGGTATAAAAAGATAAATATTACCTTTATCTGCAAGATGGCCGGCTGCTATTTCAGCATACTCTCCGCATCCAAAAAAAACATCTCCCCTGAAATATCCCTTGATTGCCCCTCCGGTATCTTGAATAAACATAAATCTTTTCATATCTTTCCAAGATTTTATTTCTTTGTTTCCTGACAAAACAGGCTTTTTTGCTTCAATATAAACAAGACCGCCTCTGGGATAAAGTTTCAAATCAAGGGCCAGGGATCTTCCGGGGGTAACCTCCCTTGAAAGAGCTCCATAAGGGCCGCCTTCCACTTCTTCAAAAAAAACATAGCTTGTATTGTATGACAAAACTTCCCTTAGCTCTTCGGGGTTTTCTTCAAGATATTTTTTAAGGCTTTGCATAGACATTTCCTTTAAAGTCATTTTATTTTGCTCAATAAGATATTTACCTATGCTTTTATAGCTATGCCCATTTCCTCCGGCATAATGAACCCTTAAGACCTCACCGTTTTCAAGATAAACTTTTCCTGAGCCCTGAATTTGTAAAAAAAACAAATCCACCTGACTGTCAAGCCAAACAATTACTTCTCCTTCTTTTTCAAGTGCTCCTTCAAAAGCGATTTCCTCGTTTGTAAAATAAGGAATTATCCTATTGCCATCTTTTCTTGCTGTAAGTTTTTTCTTTCCATATGAAGAAGAAAATTTGTCAAGTTCAACATAAACCATATTTTTGGGAAGAAGATAAAGGGGATAAAGATATTTATCCGTTTTTATTAAACTTCCTTTAAGCTCAGGTTCGTAATAACCTGTGAATAAAAAAGACTTTTCTGTGTCTTGGGAATGGGGAGAATAAAGAATAAAATTATCTGAAATATATTTTTCAAGCTCTTTTAAAGAAGGTGAGTTTTCAATGAAATTCTTAAAACTTTTTAATGACTTTTCCAGCTTAGCTTTACTTACTTTATTTTCCCCAAAAGAAAAATCTTTATCATCTCTAAAAACACTATAATAGGACAAAGACATATCTATAGCTCTTAAAAGCCCGTCAAATCCCATATCATCGGTAAAAACAGGATAATTACTTTTTTTTACTTCTTTAAAAAAATCTTTTTTAAGATTATCTTTTGATCCACAAGAACAAAAGAAAAAAACAATAACAAAAAACATTAAAAATCGTTTCATGATTCCCCATTAAAAATTTTATTTATTTTCATTCTTTTAATAAACAACTCATCATAATCAGGATCAAAGACATTTTTTCTAAACTTATTTAAAATTTTTGTTGAGTATGCTCCGGGAGTTAAAATATACTTGTTTTTTTCATAAAAAAGAGCAGCATCAACGCCTTTGTGGAGATTTTTCTTAAGTTTTTCCAAATTTTTTAAAACCGGAAAAAGAAAGCCTGAATCTAGTGCAAGAATATTTTTATCCTCCATAAAAAAAAGCCCTGAATAAATCTGGGAAAAAAAAGAGTTTCCCATAAAAGGCACAATCACAGGAAATAAGGACTCTCCAAATTTTTCAGGTGAATGCGAAACTATAACAATTGATTTAAAAAAACCTTTTACAGATTCAAGTTTTTGATCAATTTTAAAAGAATTTTCTTCTTTATTGTGAATAAGAACAAGCCCATAATCTTTCATAGTCAAAATTCATTGTTGAAGGTAATTGCCAAACGTCCTATTATCAATGACAACTTTTATACCATCGGAGTAATAAAATGAAAGAAAAACGTGTAATTCTTAATGAAAATGAAATATCAAGAAAGCTTACAAGGATGGCTTATGAAATTCTTGAAAAAGTTTCATCCCCAAAAAAAATTGCAATTGTAGGAATTTACACAAGGGGAGTCTTTCTTGCAAAAAGACTTAAAAAAATAATGGATAAAATTGCAGATTCAGATTTTCCAATAGGAGAAATTGATATAAATTTATATAGAGACGACTGGACAAGAATTTCTATCCATCCTGAGGTTAAGGAATCAAAAATTTATTTTTCAGTTGATGACAAGGAAATTATTCTTATTGATGATGTTATTTTCACAGGAAGAACAACAAGAGCTGCTATAGATGCACTTCTTGATTTTGGAAGACCCAGTAGAATAATGTTTGCTGCACTAATTGACAGAGATCACAGAGAACTTCCCATCCAGCCAGATGTTACAGGGAAGTTTATTGAAACTGAAAAAAATGAAAGAGTGAATGTTTTTGTAAAAGAAGTCGACGGTGAGGACATGGTATTTATAACCGGAGAAAATTAATGGGATTAAAAACATATATAAAAAAACCTTTTAAAAAACTTGATATTGCTGTTGTTGTTATATCTTCATCAAAAAACAAGAAGCATAGAAGCGGTAACTGGATTGAAAAAAGAATAAAAAAAGAAGGCCACAATCTTTTAAAACGGATAACGGTCAAAAATAACTTCAGTGAAATAAGCACTGCTGTTACAAATTTAATTTTTTATGAAAATCCCCATTGTATAATTACAACAGGAGGAACAGGACTGGGTAGAAATGATATTACAATAGAAACAATCTCCCCTCTTTTTACAAAAGAAATTACAGGTTTTTCATCTGCTTTCACCTCAATAAGGCTTGAACAGATTGATTCACCAGCCATTTTATCAAGAGCAAAAGCAGGAATAGCAGGAAAAACTGTTATTTTCTGTCTTCCTAAAAGCGTGGGTGCATGCAAACTTGCATCAAAAGCTCTTATTTTTCCAGAGCTTGAGCATATTGTGAATAATATAAGAAATTGAAATAAGGAGATAAATAATGGAAGAATTAAAAAAACTGATTAAAGACTGGAAAGATTCAGGAACAAAAACAAAAGAAAGTTTTATTGTTTTTAAAGATTTTCTTGAATCAAAAACAGATGTTGAGCTTGAACTCAATTCAAGACCTGGAATAAGTTATTCTTTAAGAGGCAAAAAAAAGGGACAATCAAGACCTTTATTTGTTCTTCTTGATATTATTGATGATGATCCTATGGACAGATGGCTTTCTGTCTGTTTTTACGGAGATACAATTAACGATCCAAATGAAGAAGGTGATTTTGTTCCAGGGGGACTTCTTGGTGAAGACGGACACTGTTTTGACCTTGATGAGGGAACAGATGAAAATATCCAATATATAAGAAAAAGAATTGAAGAAGCATACGAACAGGCAAAATAAATTAAACTGGAGACCTTTAATAACCATGAAAATAAAAAAAGCTGTTTTCCCTGTTGCCGGTCTTGGAACAAGATTTCTTCCTGCAACAAAAGCAATGCCCAAAGAAATGCTTCCTGTTGTTGATAAACCTCTTATTCAATATGCAGTTGAAGAAGCACTTGAAGCAGGAATTGAGCAGATTATTTTTGTTACAGGCCGGGGTAAAAGTGCTCTTGAAGATCATTTTGACTATTCGCACAGACTTCAAAATACTCTTCTTACAAAGGGGAAAGACAAGCTCTTGGAAAGTGTAATGAATATAGTTCCTGAATCAGGAACTATTATCTACACAAGACAAAACGAAGCAAGAGGACTTGGCCACGCCATCTGGTGTGCTAGAGATATTGTTGGAGATGAACCTTTTGCAGTTTTACTTGCAGACGATCTTATCAAGTCAGACAACTCTGTTTTAAAACAAATGATAAATGAATTTGACAGGGTAAGAGCATCAATCGCAGCCATTGAAGAAATTGATCCAAAACATACGGATAAATATGGGATAGTAGATGCTGATGAAATGGGAAACAGTCTTGTTCAGATAAAGAAAATGATTGAAAAACCAAAGCCTGAGGATGCTCCATCAAATCTTGCAATTATTGGAAGATATATTCTTACCCCTAAAATTTTTGAAATTTTACAAAATACAAACGAAGGAGCAGGAGGAGAAATCCAGCTCACAGATGCAATGGCAGAGCTTATGGAATCACAGCCTGTATACGGCTACAGATTTAAAGGCAAAAGATTTGACTGCGGAAGCAAGGCAGGATTTCAAAAGGCTAATTTTGCATTTTGTATGGAACAGCCTGAAATTAAAGATGAACTTTTAGAGTTTATAAAAAACTATACTTAGCCAAAGTTTTAACTTTATCCTGTAATTATATTATAAAAATAAGGCTGATATCTTTTTTCATTTCAGCCTTCTTTTTTTATAATTTTTCAATTATCTAACAAAAGTTTAAATCAGCAAACTTTTATCATCCAGTCAAAAGGGTCTGGTTTTTTTCCATACTGAATTCCTGTCAGGTTTTCAAAAAATTTTGCTGAAATTTTTCCTGTTTTACCATCACCCACAACTATTTTTTCGTCTCCATAGGCAATTTCTCCAACCGGAGATATAACTGCAGCAGTTCCGCTTCCAAAAACTTCATCAAGCTTTCCGCTTTTATGGGCTTTTATTACATCCTCTACTGAAATTCTTTCTTCTCTAACCTTGTAGCCTTCTTTTTTTGCCATTGCTATTACAGAATCTCTTGTTATTCCCGGAAGAATACTGCCTGTGAGTTTTGGGGTTATAATTTCTCCATCAATAACAAAGAATATATTCATTGAGCCCACTTCCTCAATGTATTTCTTTTCTATCCCGTCAAGCCATAAAACCTGATTATAACCTTTTTTCATGGCTTCTTCTGACGCATAAAGACTTGCTGCATAGTTACCTGCAGTTTTTGCTTCTCCCACACCTCCGGGAACTGCTCTTACATAATCTTTGGTAATCCAGATTTTAACAGGATCAAAGCCTGCTGAATAATAGGCTCCCACAGGACACATAATTATAAAAAATCTATAATTATCAGATGCCTTTATTCCAACATATTCATCTGTAGCAATTATTGCAGGTCTTATATAAAGGGAAGTTCCTTCTTTTGAGGGAACCCAGTCCTTATCAATTTTTATAAGCTCCTTAAGAGAATTAAAAACAAAATCTTCATCAAATTCAGGAATGCACATTCTTTTTGCTGATTTATTCATTCGCTTGAAATTTTCTTTTGCCCTAAAAAGAACTACCTCGCCTTTAGAGTTTTTATAGGCTTTTAGTCCTTCAAAAATTGCCTGAGCATAATGAAGTACAGAAGTTGCCGGAGAAATGGTAAAAGGACCAAAAGGTTGAATTCTTGGATCATTCCATCCGATTCCTGTTTCATAATCCATAATAAACATGTGGTCTGTAAACATTTTGCCAAAACTCAGCTTGTCCTCAGCTGGTTTTTCCTTTAATTGATTAGACTTTATGATTTGTAAATCCATACCTTTACTCCGTTAATTTGGAATTAAACTTAAATTTTATTAAAACTATATAAGTATTGTTTTAAAAAAAACTCAAGACCTGATTTGACATTTAACCAATTAATGGTATTTTCAACTTCTTAATTATAAACTAATGGAGATATTAAAATGACAAAAGATATAAAAGCAGAAATTAAACCTGTTGAATTAAATGAAAATAGTAAATTTCAATTCAAATGCCATCCTGGAGTAAGCTGTTTTACCAATTGCTGCAGAAATATAAACATTATGCTCACTCCCTATGACATAATTAAAATAAAAAATAAGATGGAAATTGACTCATCCGAATTTCTCTCAATTTATACAGAGCCTAATATGCTGGAAAAAACAGATCTTCCTATAATTACACTGAGAATGCTTGATGATGAAAGAAAATCCTGTCCTTTTGTAAAAGACGTTGAAGGGTGCATTATTTACGAGGACAGACCCACAATATGCCGATATTATCCTGTAGGATTTGGATCCTTAAGTCATAGAATGAAAGAAAATGAAGACAAAGACTTCTTTTTTCTCATTACAGAGCCTACCTGCAAAGGTCACCTTGAAAAAAATGAAATGACAGTAAAAGAATGGAGACAAGATCAAGGGATTGAAGAAAGAGACAAAATAAATTCAGGATGGATGGATCTTGTTATAAGAAAGCAAACAACAACCACAACAATGAAATTTTCTGAAAAAAGTAAAAAACTTTTTTTCATGGTCTGCTACAACATAGATGCTTTTAGAAGGTTTGTTTTGGAAAGCGGGTTCAAGGAAATGTACAACCTTGATGACAACCTTATTGAAAGATTCAGCGATGACGTAGAGCTTCTTCAGTTCGGATTTGCCTGGCTTAAAGCAATGTTTTTCCAGGTTGACCCCACAGGTATTTTTCAGGTGGATCAAGAAAAAGCAGAACAAAGAGTTAAAAAAAACAATTAACTACTTAGAAAAATTGGTTAAAAAGCTGTTCAATTCAGCTTTCTTTATTTTACCTGAATTGAGGGTTTTTCAAGTTTAACTCAGTAAATGCAATAAATTTGAAAAGCCCACAAAGGTTTTAGTTAATCAATGGGATAAGAGAAAAAAACAAACCTATAACAATAGCCTCCTGGTAAATTAGGTTTTTTCTTTAAGCTGCCTGGCAAGGATTTTTATGTTGACCTGCCTGCCTGTATCTATTGTTACAGAATTGCAGATCTCATTGCTATTCAAGGGTTCCCACCTGGTATACTGATGTTCAAGTACCTTGAGATCCGCATCAGAAACATTTTCTTTGTTTTTACGCTCTACAATACGTTTTTGAAGAGTTTTTATATCGCAGACAAATTCCAGAATAATAAAGGGGATATTTTTCTTTTTTGCCAGCTCTCTAAATAATTCCCGCTGCCAATAATGCATAAACACTCCATCAACTATTACAGAATGTTTTGAATTGACTATCTTCTCTGTAAATTCCTCAAGTTTTGAATAGGTCTTTTCAGTGGCACTTTGTCCGTAAATACCTTGATCTATTTTATTCTCCTTCTTGTCTTCAGGTCTTAAACCAAAAAGCCGTTTTCGTTCAACATCAGTTCGAATACGCAGGGCTCCCAATGATTCTGCAAGCTGCTGACTTATGGTGCTTTTTCCAGAGGCTGACATACCTCGAGTGATAATCAATAATGGTGTCACAGGTTTAGTATAATCCAAGGCCAGCTTTAAGTAGTCTTGAAACTTTTTTTTAGCCAAGGCTTTTTCTTTGGAACTTATCCCTGGCTGATCACCTCGAATGGCAGAGATCTTGGCACGGATCAAAGCCTTATAAACCAGATAGAATTTTAAAATGGGAATTGATTCATAATCTCCGTTATATTCCAAGTACTTATTAATAAAACGGTTGGCAAACCTGGATTGATTTTTACTATCTAAATCCATTACCAAAAACGCCAGATCATTTATAGTATCGATCCACCTCAGGTAAGGATCAAATTCAATACAATCAAAAGCCACTGGCCGGTTTTCGACCCAGGCAAGATTTCTCAAATGCAGATCCCCATGACATTCCCTGATAAAACCATACTTTTTTCTTGCTATAAAAGTGGAAAAAAGAGAATCAAAGGTTTCGCTGCTCCATTTTTCCAGTTGTGAAAGCGATTTCAACACATCTTTATCCCTGCAATGCTCGCGTATCTGGATAAAATTTTCCTGGACAGGGTAAAAAATTTTTTCAGGGCTTCCATAGTCGCTGTTTCCAGGGGCAACCTCTGCTTCTTCATGAAATTTTCCTATATAATCTGCTAAAAGATCAAATTGTTCGGCTTTTAGCAAACCGGCGTCAAGGACTCGGTCCAGCTGCTTATCCTGGGGAAAAGCCCGCATTTTCACAGCATATTCAATGGGTTTCCCATCTCCATCCCATTTGGGAGACTCAAGTGTACCGGTAATTGGAATAACACAAAGATAAATATCTGGTGCAAATTTTTTGTTAAGACGGATTTCTTCCCGGCAAAAATGCAACCTTTTTTCAAGGGTGGAAAAATCCAGAAACCCAAGATCCAGTGATTTTTTAATCTTGTAGGCGTATTTATCTGTTATAACAATCCATGAAATATGGGTTTCAATTGTAAGACATTTTTCATCCTTAAAATGCTCAACCAAGCCTTCAATCATAGAAAAAGGTTGTAGATTATTTGTACCCATATCAATTCTCCCATAAAATAAAAATTTATCATCTATTTCCCGGGCTGGATTTCAGGATAAAACAGCCTTTTTAAAACTTTAAAAAAATCTATTCTTTTTTCTTATCAAAATATTCCCTGGTGGATTTAACAACAACAGGGGTAAGAGCTACCAGAGCTATTAAGTTTGGAAAAGCCATAAGACCGTTGAAAACATCAGCAATTGTCCAGACAAGGTTAAGTTTCAAAACAGATCCTATTCCAACAAAAAGAACAAATACAAACCTGTAAGGCATTACTGCCTTTTCACCAAAAAGATACTCTATTGATTTTTCTCCATAGTAACACCAGCCTAAAATTGTTGAAAAGGCAAAAAGAATAAGACCTATTGTTACAATGTATTCTCCCCCTGGAACTGCTGAAATCTTAAAAGAGTAGGTGGTAAGATCAGCACCGTTTCTGCCTGTTGTCCAGGCACCTTTTAAAACAATAACAAGACCTGTCATTGTACAAACAATTATTGTATCAATAAAAGTCTGGGTCATGGACACAAGAGCCTGGGTTACAGGATGGTTTGTTTTAGCAGCAGCTGCGGCAATAGGTGCACTGCCAAGCCCTGATTCGTTTGAAAAAACCCCTCTTGCAACCCCCATTCTTATTGTGAGCATCAAAGCAGAACCTGCAAACCCTCCAGTTGCAGCTGTGGGATTAAAAGCATATTTAAAAATAACTCCAAAAGCTGAGGGAATTTCTGAATAATTGACAATAAGAACAATAAGGCAGCTTATTACATAAAAAAGAACCATAAAAGGTACAATAACAGAAGTAACTCTTCCTATACTCTTGATCCCTCCTATAACAACAAGGGAAACAAAAAACATTGTTACAAGCCCTGTAACCCAAAAAGGAATATTAAAGTTTGCATTAACTGCATCGGCCATGGAATTTGACTGAACCATATTTCCAATACCAAAGGCTGCAATTGCTGCAAAAACAGCAAAAAGAGTACCCATCCATTTCCAGCCCAAACCATTGGAAATATAATACATAGGCCCGCCGCTCATATTCCCCTTGGCATCCTTTTCTCTGTAAACAACAGCAAGAACAGCTTCCGCATACTTTGTAGCCATCCCAACAAGTCCTGTTATCCACATCCAAAACAAGGCACCAGGGCCTCCAAGTGCAATTGCAGTTGCAACTCCAGCTATATTACCTGTACCAACTGTAGCTGACATGGCTGTCATTAAGGCTTGAAAATGGGAAATATCTCCGTCTTCTTTATCATCAAAATTTTTTCTTCTGATGAAAGCAAGATAAAGGGATTCTCCAAGAGTTGTAAACTGAAGTCCTTTTAATCTTATTGTCAGCCAAACACCTGTTCCAACAAGGAGAACCAAAAGCGGAGTCCCCCAAATCCAACCGCTGAGTACTCCCATAAAGCTTTCCAGAGATTTCAGAAAAGCGTCCATAAATCTTTCCCCTTTTAATTTAGTTTACATTAAAATGAAATCTATTATTATGAGCAGTTAATCTTGGTAAAAAAGATCTTTGTCTATCAAACAAAAAACATTGATTTGAGCTGTAACTAAACAGTCAAGCCCAAAACATATACTTTAATTTTTATGAAAAATACACCAGGAAAGGTTTTGTATGAAAAAAATTTTTATTTCTTTTTTTATTCTTGCACTTGCATCAGGTGTCGGAGCTTATTTTTATTTAATAAAAGCCCCTGTTCTTTTACCATCAGCTCCTGAACAGCTTCTGCCTGAGAATACAACTTTTCTTATTCAGATAAAAAACCTTGAAAAAAACATAAAAAGTATCAGCAAAAACAACCTGGGTCAAAATATAAAAAAAATAGATTTTATTTCAACAGCTAAAAAACTTGAGCTTCCCGAAGAAACAATAAAAGGCTTTGAAAAGTTTAAATCAGACTTTAGTTCAAAAATAAATCAGGAAATTTTTTACAACTTTTTGGGTAAAAACATTTCTTTTGCCCTTATATCCTTTGATCTTGAAAAACCTTTGGAAAATATGGAAGCAGCTTTGCTTATCCAGTCCAAAATAAACTCAAAATTTTCTCAAATCCTATCAGAATCCATTTCTGAAATAGAAACAAAAGAAAAATTTGAATACAAGAAAACCACAATTTCAAAAGCCAGATATAAAGACTCTTTTGACTTTTACCATTTTCTAATTAATGAATACCTGATACTCACCTTAAACCTTGAAACAGCCCAAAAAATTGCAGGAGTGACTAAAGAAAAATCCCTGGCTTCTACAAAAAAATATAAAAATATAAAAAACAAAATAAATTTTAAGAAAAGAGACTTTTTTTTCTATGCAGATACAAAAGAAATCTATTCAAAAATTGAAAGAATAAGCAAAAAAAACAAAACAGATTTTCTTGTTAATTTAAAGAGCAGATTGAATAATGACTTAAAATCAGTTGTTTTATGCGGGTTTAACAGAGGTGACTCTTTTTATGAATCTATTTCAGAAGTAGAGCTTAATTATAAAAACACCATCAAAAAAGAAAATGGGAAAAATTTTCTATCCATGGTTCCCAAAGACCTTGTCAGCTTTTCATGGCAGAACAAGTTCAATCCTGAAAAATTTATAGACAATATTTTTAATGACAAAGAAAAACTTAAGGAATTTGAGCAGAAATTGTTATTTGAAACCCAGGTTGATCCAAGAACATTTTATAATGAATTTAAAGGTGAACTGGGAATTATAATTACAGATACTGACACCAGGGGAATCTTTCCTGTTCCCTCTCTGGCTTTTGTATTTGACAAAAAAGCCGGGCCTGTTTTTAACAAAGGCTTTGATTCTATCCGGAAAAAACAAAACAACCTGATTCCCCTTCAGAACAAAACCTTAAACAATGTTAAAATCAAATCAATTCCCCTTCCGTTTGGAAAGTCAATTGAGCCTTCCTGGGGATATTTTAATGATTACTTCATTGTTTCAGTCAATACTTTTGTTTTCCAAAAAATTATAGATTCAGGCAAGTCTGGAAATTCCATAGAAAACAATTCTAACTTCAAATTTATAAAAGAACAGTTTCCAGAAGAATTCAACATGATTTCATTTTTTGATACCATAAAGTTTTTAGATAATCTCAAAGATTCAGGAAGGTCTATTTTAAAACTTTCAAAATTTAAATCTCCTGATTTAACAGAAAAAGGCGAAATCCTTTTAGATGAAGTTTTAGTTCCACTTTTTGACGGACTTTCAATTTATAAGGCTTTTGGAAATGCTTCTGTTTTTGAAGACGACAAACTTCATGGAAAAGGAATAATAAAAAAATCAGGTGAGTAATTAACCGAAACAAAGCTTTTTTGTCCAGCTCATATTGATAAAACTTAATTTGATGACCGGGCAAAAAAGCAGTTTCAGTTTTCCAGCTTTTTATTTATCAGGATAATAAGTAGCTGCGGCATTGTCTGATTCCCAGACTGTTACCCTTGAAACACTTATTTCTTTACTTTCAATTCGTTTCTCAATTTCATCGGCAATATATTTTGATAAAACTTCTGATGATGCATTGATATTTTTAAATGGCTCCAATTCGTTCAAATACTTATGATCAAGATATTCTAAAATTTCCCTTAAATATTTTTTTATAATTCCAAAATCTATTACAACTCCAAACTCATTGAGTTTGTCAGATTTTATAAAGAGCTCTGTTTTCCAATTATGTCCATGGAGATTTTCACATTTCTCAGTAACATTTGAAAGACGATGTGCAGCTGCAAAACTTCCTGTAACTTTTAGTTCATACATATCTAAAATCCTTTTAAAAGATTTTTGAGTTTGTTTTTAATCTTACTTTTATCAAGCTTGTTAAATTCTTTTAAAAGCTTTTCCTGCTTCTTGTTTATACCTTTTGGAGTTTTTATATGAAAAATGACAATTTGATCACCTCTTTGACCTGTTCTAAGAGAGGGAACCCCTTCATTTCTAAGTCTTATTTTATCGCCAAACTGGGTTCCTTTTGGTATTTCTATTTCAAGCTCACCACTTATGGTTGGAATGGTTATTTTATCTCCTAAAGCGGCCTGGATAAAAGTAATATCAACATAACAGATTAAATCTGTTCCTCTTCTTTCAAAATTTTTATGTGGCCTCACCCTTAGAAAAATATAAAGATCACCGTTTGGTCCGCCTAATGCCCCTGCTTCTCCTTCACCAGAAATCCTTAGTTTTGAGCCACTGTCCACCCCTTTGGGAATTTTCAAGGAAATCTTTCTTTGCTTCTGGACAACTCCCCTTCCCCTGCATTCCCTGCATGGATCCTTAATTACAGAACCTTGCCCCTTACAATACGGACAAGTTGATCTCACTGTGAAAAATCCCTGGGACTCTGTATACTGGCCAGATCCCCCGCACCTGGAACAAACCTCGGGAGAACTTCCAGGTTCACTTCCTATTCCAGAGCATCTTTCACATTTTTCATCTTTTAAAAGATCAAGCTCTTTGTCAGCACCAAACACAGCTTCTTCAAAATCTATTTCAAGATCATATCTTAAATCAGAGCCCCTTGAAGGTCCTGAGCGTCTTTTTCTGCTTCTCCCAAATCCAAAAAACTCCTGAAATACATCACCAAAGTCTGAAAAAATATCATTAAAATCTCCAGCTCCTGAAAAACCTGCTCCTGTTAAGCCTTCATGACCATATTGATCATAAATCTTTCTTTTTTCCACATCGGATAAAACAGCGTATGCTTCAGATGCTTCCTTGAATTTTTCCTCAGCTTCGGCATTGTTAGGATTTCGGTCTGGATGGTACTTCATTGCAACTTTTCTATACCTTTTTTTCAAGGTATCTGAATCAACATCCTTTTCAACCCCTAAAATCTCATAATAATCTTTTTTTGTTGTCATTATAAAAACCTGAACTTTATGTTTATTGTTTAAAATTTAAGATTGTGGTAAATATTTTGCCGTCTTCAATTAAATAAAATTGGCTTCCGACCTTGAGTTTTTCGGAAGCCAAAATTTTATATAATAATTAATACATTAAACGGTATTGTCAATGAATAAGAATGAACGCCCATTTATAAAAAGCATGTTTGATACAATAGCACCTTGGTATGATTTTCTTAACAGATTCTTAAGCCTAAGACAGGATGTCACCTGGAGAAAAAAGGCGGTAAAATCACTTAAACTTGATCAAAACAACCCCAAAATTCTTGATATGGCATGCGGAACCTGTGATATAGGCCTTGAAGTTTTAAGACAAAATAGAACAGCCCAGATAACAGGAGCTGATTTTTCCTGGGAAATGCTTAGATTTTCAAAGAAAAAAATAAGGCTAAAAAATAAAGAAAATAGTTTTTACCTTGTTTCTTCAAATGCTCTTTATTCTCCATTTAAAGATCAAAAATTTAATGCAGTTACCATAGCTTTTGGAATAAGAAACATAGTAAACAGACAAAAAGCTTTGGAAAACTTTTATTCCTGTCTTAAAAGCGGCGGCAGAATTGCTGTCTTAGAGCTTACAACACCTGAAAACCAATTTTTAAAATCCCTTTATCTTTTATATTTTTTAAAAATACTTCCATTTATAGGCGGCCTTTTTTCAAAAAATTATAACGCTTATTCTTATCTGCCTGAATCTGTAATTAATTTTCCTTCTTCCCCTGATTTTTTAAAAATAATGGAAAAAGCCGGATTTAAAAATCTGGAATATAAAAATTTTACCTTTGGAATCTGCACTCTTTTTACAGGGGAAAAATAAAAAGCTTTCTTAAATCTAATGATCTTCATCAGCCAATTAAAAAAACTTAAAGCTTTTAATTTTACAGGATAATCATGAATCAAAAATTTTTAATCTTTGTATTGATAATCATTTTAATTTCCGGGTGTGCGTCATTTAAACCCGAAGAAAAAAATTTTGATGTTAAAATGCCTGAAAGTTTCACCAAAAATTTATCAGGAAATGTAAAAATTGAAAAATGGTGGGAAGATTTAAATAATGAAGAACTTAATTATCTGGTTGAAACCGCTCTTAAAAACAATAATACAATAAAAAAGGCCTTTGAAACCCTTAAAAAATCAGGGGCTGTTTCTGCAAAGGAAAAATCAGGGCTGTTTCCTGATCTTGATATTGAGGGGGGAATTTCTGAAACAAGAACAGATAAAAACACCTCTAAATCTTCATCTGCAAGACTTGCGGCAAGTTATGAAATTGATTTATGGGGAAAAATAAATTCCCGGGTAAAAGCTGCTGAATTTAATGAAAAAGCTGCAAGAAGTGAACTAGAATCAGCTGCAGTAACCATTGCCTCTGAAACTGTAACCACATGGAAAGATATAACTTCAATCAATTCAAGACTAAAAATTTTAAATGAAATCCTTAACCAGAATGAAAACCAGCTTGAGATTTTAAAGCTCAGGTATAAAAATGGAATGACCAAGGCTTCAAATATTTATGATCATAAAAAGGAAACAATTTCATTAAAAGAAACAATAAACTCCATTGAGCTTGAAAAAACCCTTCTTTTAAACAAACTTATCTATCTTACAGGAATTGACTCTTTAAAATTAAAAGTATCTGAACTTCCTGATCTTCCTCCAATGCCTGAAACTGGAATTCCTTTAGATATTCTCAGTTCAAGGCCAGATATTAAAGCTTCTTTTTCAAGGCTTAATGCCTCCCAGCAAAACCTTTATTCTGCAAAAAAAAATATGCTTCCAAAGCTTTCAATTTCAGGAGCCATAGGTCTTGGTTCAGATGACTTTTCTCTTTCCATTGATGACTGGATCTCAAATCTTGCGGCAAATTTAGCAGCACCAGTGTTTAACGGAGGAAATTTAAAAGAAGAGATCAAAAGAACAAGAGCGGAAAGAAACGAAAATTTATATTCCTATAAAGACCTTGTTATTTCGGCACTAAAGGAAGTATCAGATGCAGTTTCAGAAGAAAAATCCCAGTTAAAAAAACTGGAACTTGTAAAAAAAAGAATAGAAGCATCAAAAACTTCCCTTTATTATTCTGAGAATGAATATAAAAACGGAAGCTCAGATTATATTGATTATATTGAAAAATATAATTACCTCAAAAATCTTGAATCTATTCTTATAAACGAAAAATCAAATCTCCTTGAATATAGGATATCTCTTTACAGAGCCATTGGAAGCACCTGGGCTGAAAAATTTGCAAAAAACATGGAAAATAAAAATGAATGAAAAAAACTTAAAAATCATAAGAATTTCTATAAAAACAGCTCTTTTTATTTTACTCATTTTCCTGGGGGTTAAAAGCTACACTTATTTTATGACTTCAAAACCTTTGGTAAAAAAAGGAGCCAAAAAGACAGTAAAAGCATTTTATGTTGATATTAAAACTCTAAATAAAAAAACATCTCAAATAATAATAAAAGGAATGGGAACAGTTGTTCCTGAAAAAAGTGTTGACCTTAAAACTTCTGTCAGCGGTAAAATTGTTTTTGTTTCAAAAAACTTTTATCCCGGGGGGATTGTAAAAAAAGGCGAAATAATAGCAGAAATTGAAAAAGAAGATTACCTTTACCAGATAAAAAAACTAAAAGCCCAGGTAAAGCAGTCTGAAGCAGAACTAAGCCTTGAAATAGGAAAACAGGAAAGTGCCAAAAAAGAGCTTAGCTTTTATGAAAAATCAGGAATGGATGAATTTGAAAACAAATCACTTGCATTAAGACAGCCCCAACTTAAATCTGCCCGGGCAAAACTTGAATCATCAGAAGCTGAACTTTCAAAAGCTCAGCTAGACCTATCAAGAACCATAATTAAAGCACCTTTTGATTCGGTAATAATAGAAACCTATATTGAAGAGGGAAGCTATATTTCTTCACTTGAAAAAATCGCCCTGCTTTATGGAACATCATCATATAGAATTTTAGGCTATCTTCCCCAGGACAGAATCAAAAGACTTGTAAAAGCAGAGCAAAACAAAGCTTTGGTCAAAGTTTACTCCCAGACTTCAGATCTTTTTAGAACAGGAAATTTAAAATCCCTTACAGGCCGGGTCAGTAAAGATTCAAGAATGGTTGAAATTATTGCAGAAGTAAAGGATCCTCTTAGTCTTGACTGTGAAAAACTGCCATTGATAGCAGGTGATTACATTAGTTTTGAAATCATGGGTGATATTATAAAAAATGTGTTTGAAATTCCAAGGGAAAATGTCCATGACAATAATATCTGGATTTTTAACAATGGAGTTCTTGAAATAAGGCCTGTGGAAATAATCTGGAAAGACGATAAAAATATTTTTGTTAAAAAAGGAATAAAAGAAGGTGAAAAAATTGTCACCTCCTCAATTAATATACCTGTAAACGGAATGCCTCTTAAAATAGACAATAATCAGGATAGTCACAGATGAACGAATTCACAAACAAAGGCATTTTAGGTTGGATGGCTTCCAACTCAGTTGCTGCAAATATTCTAATGATAGTTCTTCTGGTTGGGGGAATTATTATGGGACTGAATATAAAACAAGAAGTTTTCCCTGAATTTGATCCTGATTCAGTGATTGTTTCAGTTGCCTATCCCGGAGCAAGCCCCGAAGAAGTTGAAAAAGGAATAATTCTTCCAATAGAAGAAGCAATTGAAGGACTTGAAGGAATAGAAAGTATAAGCTCCACTGCTTCTGAAGGTTCAGGCAGAGTTATTATTGAGGCATTAAAATCTGCTGATATTATAAGACTATGGCAGGAAGTTGAAAAGGAAGTTGACAGAATAAGTTCCTTTCCCGATGAAACCGAAGATCCAAAGGTATCAATTGCTGAAAGAAAAAGAGGAGTTCTTGATCTGGTTTTATGGGGCTCTGAAAATGATATTGTTCTAAGAGACACAGCCGAAAACATAAAAGACAGACTTTTGCAAAGTTCAGACATCACCCAGATAGAATTAAGCGGTTCAAGGGACAGGGAAATTCACATTGAAGTTCCCCAGGCTAATTTAAGAAAATATAATTTAAAAATTGAAGATATTGCCTCTTCCATAAAAGCCTCATCTCTTGATGTAGGAGCTGGGAACTTAAGAACAAAAGGAGGAGACCTTCTTGTAAGAGTCAAAGATTTAAAGGAAAAAGCCAAAGAATACAAAAAACTTCCCATAATCACCACGGCAAGCGGGGAAAGAGTTTTGCTTGGAGATCTGGCAATTGTTAAGGAAGGTTTTGAAGATTCCTTTGTCACTGCAGGATTTAATGGAAAAAATGCCCTTTTGATTGATGTTTACAGAGTTGGAGATCAAACTCCCATTCAGGTCTCTAAAGCCGCCAAAGAAATAATGGCTGAAATAAACTCAGAACTTCCAGGAGATTTACAGCTTTCAGTTTTAAGGGACAGATCAGACACCTTCAAGCAAAGGGGAGCACTTTTATTAAAAAATGCATTTCAGGGACTTTTCCTTGTTTTTATTCTTCTTGCTCTTTTCCTTGAAATCAGACTTGCTTTCTGGGTAAGCCTTGGAATTCTTGTCTCATTTTCAGGAGCTTTCCTTATTTTCCCATTTACAGACTTCAGCATAAACATGATAACCATGTTTGCTTTTATAATTACACTTGGAATTGTTGTTGATGATGCCATTGTTGTAGGCGAAAATATTTACAGCTCTAGACAGAAGGGATTTTCAATTTTCCAATCTTCAGTCTATGGAGTAAAAGAAGTTGCTACCCCTGTATTTTTCAGTGTTACCACCAATATTATAACTTTTCTCCCCCTGCTTTTTATCCCTGGATTCATGGGAAAAATCTTTAAATCAATTCCTATTGTAGTGGCCTGTGTCTTTGCTGTGTCTCTGATTGAAAGTCTTTTGATCCTTCCTGCCCATCTTGGCCATCAAAAACCTTTAAGAAAAAAAGGAATTCTTCATTTTATAAACAAGTTACAAAATCGTTTTAGCACAGCCTTTGAATCTTTTATTGAAAATATTTATGGCAAATTTTTAAAATTTGCCATTAAAAACAAATATAATGTAATAGCTTTTTGCCTTGCAATTCTTCTGGGCTTTGGAGGGTATATAAAATCAGGCAGAATGGGAATGACTCTTTTTCCTTCTGTTGAATCTGACTATGTTTATGCTAATGCAGTTCTTCCTATTGGATCTTCCCATGAAAATGTAAGAAAAATTGAAAAAATTCTTATTGACGGTGCAAATCAGATTGTTGAGGAAAACGGAAAAGAAGAATTAAGCCAGGGAATTTTTTCTCTTATACGTGAAAATACAATAAGCTTAAGAGTTTATCTTACAGATGCAGATAAAAGGCCCATAAGTACAACTGAATTTTCAAACAAATGGAGAAAACGTACTGGAAATCTTACAGGAATTGAAACAATTTCCTTTGAGTCTGACAGAGGAGGCCCGGGATCGGGAAAAGCAATTACAATAAGACTTTCACATCCCAATAAAGATATTCTTGAAAATGCAGGAAAAGAGCTGGCAAAAAAGCTTGAAAACTATGAAGGAGTTTCTGATATAGACAATGGTTCTGCCAGTGGAAAACGTCAAATTGATCTTTCAATTCTCCCGGCAGGGAAAAGAATGGGTCTTACTTCAAGGGAAATTGCCAGTCAGGTAAGAAATGCGGTTTACGGAAAAAAAGCACTTTCATTTTTAAGAAGTCAAGATGAAATAAGCGTTATGGTAAAACTTCCTGAAAAAGAAAGAAATTATGAAGCAACTCTTGAAAACCTTGTTTTAAATGCTCCCAAAGGTGAAATTCTTTTAAGAGATGCTGCCCAAATAAGTTATTCAAGGGCATTTACATCAATAAACCGTGAAGAAGGAAAAAGAGTTGTTTCAGTTACAGCAGATATTTTCCCAAGATCACAGGCAGACATCTTAACTGCAAATCTTGAAAAAGATGTTCTTCCAGGACTTTTAGAAAAAACCCCTCTTTTAACCTATAGCTTTGAAGGAACCCAGGCAGAAATAAGAGACAGTATTCAAAGCCTTATCCAGGGCCTTTTATTTGCCCTTTTACTTATTTATGCTCTTCTTGCTATCCCATTCAAAAGTTATTTTCAGCCTGTAATAATAATGGTTTGCATTCCTTTTGGAATAATCGGTGCTGTAATAGGCCATCTTATTATGGGATACTCCCTAAGCGTAATGAGTATTTTTGGAATAGTTGCTCTTTCAGGAGTTGTTGTTAACGGCTCCCTTGTTTTAATTGATTTTACAAATAGAAAAACCAGGGAAGGCGAATTACCAGCAAATGCTGTTTACAATTCAGCAATTTTAAGATTCAGGCCGATAATGCTAACAACTCTGACAACATTTTGCGGACTTATGCCAATGATTATGGAGACTTCAAGACAGGCAAGGTTTCTTATTCCAATGGCAATTTCCCTTGGATTTGGAGTTTTATTTGCAACTATAATCACCCTTGTCATGGTTCCTTGTTTTTATCTTGTGACAGAAGATCTTAAAAAAGCCTTTAATTTTGTTTTTCAAACTGAAGAAGTCAGCTGATTTTATATAAAACTAATCTTTAGTTTCAAGAAACTTAAGATGAGAAACAACCATTTTTATTTCTCCATAGGAATATTCATTGCCTAAATTTTCTTTAATTTGTTTAAAACCAAGTTGATCTTTTTGATTTTTAATTTCTTGAATTATTTTATCTTTTTTGTCTTCTGAAATTAATTCATTAAGATTAAGCTCTCCTTTTTCTACAAAAAAACTTAAATGTCCTTCAATTGTTGCTGGAACAAAACCCCTTTCCCTGGCAATTTCTTCAATGGAAAGACCTTTTTTGTATAAATTAAAACTTATTGTTTTAGTGTCCTCTTTTGGGGTTTTATTCTTTTTTACATTTTTAGGTTTTTCTTCAAATTCTGGAAGCTCTACTTTTTCAATTTTATTTATTTTTCTATAATTATTTACAATTTCAAGAAGCTCTTTTCCGTATTTTTCATTGGTTTTAGGCCCTACTCCCTTTATTTTCATCAACTCTTTTTCATTTTCCGGAAGAATTATGGAAATCTGGATTATCACACTTTGATGAAGTATCTGATAATGGGGGAGATTTTCTTCCCCTGCTTTTTTTGCTCTCCATTTTTTTAAAAGAGAAAACACTTCGCCATGTTCAATATCTGATTCTTCAAACAAAGGTAATGAATCTTTCTTTTTTTTTGGTGGAGTAAAATCTGTTTGTGCTTTTGAAACAGATTTTAAATAAAACAAAGGACTAAACCCGTTTTCGCAGGATTTTACTGATGCTTTTTTTATAAGTGTTTCCTGAAAAAGGTTTTTATATGAATAATCAAGCTGCTTTTTTATTTCTTTGTTGTCTGTTTCAAAACTTAATTTTTCTAAAAAATCATTTATTTTTTCCACCCGCTCAAAAAACCATTGAGAAGCTTTACCTATCCTTCCAATAAGGGAACTATCTTTTTCAGGCAGGATTTTTGATCCAAACATTTTACCCAGCTGATTTTTAAATTTTTCAGATACAGAAAAAATATCATCTTCTGCAATTTTTTTAATTTCTTCTATTTTTTCTGAATTTGATAAAAAGATTGTATTTGAATTGCTTTTACAAAAAAAATAAAATCGCCTGAAAAACCTGTCAAACAATGAAAAATCAAAACACTCAAAAATAAGCTTTTGCTGATAGCTTTTTTTTGAACTTTCAAGAAATTTCTCAAGATAAAGGCCTGGTTCAAGGTTATTATAAAAATCTTCTACCATTTTGTCGGTTCCCGGAAGATTTAAAAGTGGAGAACTTAAAACAAGGCCTTCAAGAGTTGTACATCTGCTCAAGGCAACATAAATCTGGCCGTGGGTAAAAGCATCCTGGGCGTCAATAACTGCCTTTTCAAATGTAAGCCCCTGACTTTTATGAATAGTTATTGCCCAGGCAGGCTTTACAGGAAACTGAATAAACTTTCCTGTAATTTCAGACTTTATTTCATTATCATCCCCAAGTCCGTATTTTATATTTTCCCATTCCAAAGGAAAAACCTTGATTTCTTTTTTATCATCAGGACAAAAAACCTTGATTTTTTCTTTATCTATTTTTGTTACAATTCCGGTTTTTCCATTGAAATACAGCTTTTCAGGTGAGGGATCATTTCTTAAAAACATTACCTGGGCACCTTTTTTAAGATTTAAAACCTCAGGAGCCGGATAATTATTGACTGGAAAATCACCTGAAATATCAGCATTGAAATAAAATTCTTTTTCTTCAATTTCCTCCATTCTTTCCTGATTAAAACACTCTGCTGCCCTGTTATGGGTGGTTAAAATCATATAACCCTCATTTTTTTCAGGAACAAAATCTTTTATATATCTTTTTTCAAGCTCACTTTTTATCTGATTATCAAAATCATTATCTCTTAGTTTATTTAAGATATTTATAAATTTTTCATCTTTTTGACGATAAATATGCTTGAGTTCAATTGTTATAAATTCAGTGTTTTTCAAAGAGTGGCTGCTGAAAAAATAAGGGGAATCATAATAATTTTTCAAAATTTCCCATTCATTCCTTTTTACCACAGGAGAAAGCTGGTGAAGATCACCTATCATTAAAAGCTGAACCCCTCCAAAGGGCTTTGGACTGTTTTTAAAACTCCTTAAGACCAGGTCAATTGAATCTAAGACATCAGAGCGGACCATGCTTATTTCATCAATGATTAAAAGATCTAAATTTTTAATTATATTTCTTTTTTCCTTACTTAATTTAAATCTTCTGTCCCCAAGGTCTGAGCCCGGAATAAACGGGGTAAAAGGAAGCTGAAAAAAAGAATGAAGGGTCACTCCTTTTGCATTTATTGCAGCAACTCCGGTTGGTCCTGTGACAATAAACCTTTTGGCTGTTGTCTTTGCTGTTTCTCCCAAAAAAGTTGTTTTACCTGTTCCAGCCTTTCCCGTAAGAAAAATATTAGCTCCTGTTTCTTCTACAAATTTTCCTGCAAGGTTTAATTCATGATTTATAAAGTCCTGCACAACTTGCCCCCGCCTTTTAAATTTTCAAAATTAATATGCAAAATTTTAAACTTATACTTAGCATAACAAACTTAGAATTTACAAATTTGAAAACAAATTTGTGAAACAATACTTGGAACTGATTTTATCTTTTGGGGATTTGTTTTTAAATAAATGAATAAACCGGTGTTGTTAAATAATTAACAGATGATTTTTATTGAGGTGAGGTTTAAAACTTTAAATATTTTAAAAAATGTTTAAAGCTAAAATCAATCAGGACAGCTAAGCTGCCCTGAGTAGTTATTTATTCTTCGACTTCTGATCCATTTTGAAAATTTGGCAAAGGATTTTGGAAATTATTGTTTCTATTAAAAAATCTTCTTCTAAAACCTCCTCCCCTTCCATATCCATAACCTGAAGGATTGCGAGCTCCCTGAAAATTTCCCGAACAATAACCTCTTGCCCCACCTGTCATTGGACCTGCTCCGTTTGGGCCTGTTTTATCCATTCCTGGCATAATACACCTCCTGTTTAAGTTTTTTTATTCAAAATCAGGATTCCTGCTTTGTCCACCTCTGAAGCGTCTTCTATTTCCTTTTTCACTTCTGAGCTGGTAATGCCCTCCGCTTATGTTTATTTTTTTTCCTACAACAAGGGCTTCGGCTATTATCTGCCTTGCCTCTCTAAGAATTCTTCCATAGGTTTGTCTTGATACTCCCATAATTTTTGAAGCTGTTTCCTGATTAAGATTTTCATAGTCAGAAAGCCTTATTGCTTCAAAACCTTCAAGGGATAAGACAAGCTCTTCTTTAAAAGAATTTCCCAAAGGTGCAAAAACCTGATTTTCTGGCTTTCTTGAAATAAAACGTTTTTTTTTATACCTGGTCATAACCCACCTTGATTGTCATTTGATAACTAAATATACATATAAAAAACAATAATTTCAAGTCTATAATGGTCAAATGACCAAATTAATTTGATAAAAACAAAAAAAGCCCTGCAGGGATTAACCTTTCAGGGCTTTTAAATAATTTATATTTTAACTAATTTTATTTTTTATCGTCTTTTACTTCTTCAAAATCTGCATCAACAACATCATCATCGTCAGAAGGACTTGCTGACTCTCCCTGGGCAGGATCTGCTGAACCTGCTTCGGCCTGGCCCTGCTCTGCCTGCTGCTGATAAATTTTTTCAGCAAGTTTATGGGATGCTTCTGTAAGCTCCTGAGTTGCTTTATTTATTTCTTCAACATCAGTGCCTTCTATCTTCACCTTAAGTTTTTCTACATGGGACTCAATATTTGCCTTGGTTTCGGCATCAACTTTATCTCCAACATCCTTAAGAGATTTTTCTGTCTGATAAATTACTGCATCAGCCTGGTTTTTAGCTTCAACCAATTTGCGTTTTTTCTTATCTTCTTCTGCGTGAAGCTCAGCTTCCTTAACAAGGTTTTCAATATCTTCATCTGAAAGGCCGCTGGACGCTGTAATTTTAATTGACTGTTCTTTTCCTGTGCCTTTGTCTTTTGCAGAAACAGCAACTATTCCGTTGGCATCAATGTCAAAAGTCACCTCAATCTGAGGCATTCCCCTTGGTGCAGGAGGAATATCTGTAAGCTCAAATTTTCCTAGAGTCTTATTGTCTGAAGCCATTTCACGCTCACCTTGGAGCACATGAATTGAAACAGCAGGCTGATTGTCATCAGCTGTTGAAAACACCTGACTTTTTCTTGTAGGAATAGTGGTGTTTTTTTCAATAAGCTTTGTCATAACTCCGCCAAGGGTTTCAATCCCAAGAGAAAGAGGAGTTACATCAAGAAGAAGAACGTCTTTTACATCACCTTGTAAAACACCGCCCTGAATTGCAGCTCCGATGGCCACAACTTCATCGGGGTTTACTCCTTTATGGGGCTCTCTGCCAAAAAGATTTTTAACTCTTTCCTGAACAGCTGGCATTCTAGTCATACCACCAACAAGAATAACCTCATTGATTTTATCCTTTGAAAGTCCAGAGTCCTTGATGGCTGTAAGGCAGGGTCCGTCAATTCTTGCAAGAAGATCTCCCACTAAAGATTCAAGTTTTGATCTTGAAAGCTTGATCTGAAGATGCTTTGGGCCTGACTGATCAGCTGTTATAAAAGGAAGATTTATATCTGTTTCAACTGAAGATGAAAGTTCCATCTTTGCTTTTTCAGCTGCTTCCTTTAAACGCTGCAACGCCATTTTATCATTTCTTAAATCAATTCCATTGTCTTTTTTAAATTCATCTGCAAGCCAGTTAATTACCAAAAGGTCAAAGTCGTCACCGCCAAGATGGGTATCACCGTTTGTGGCCTTAACTTCAAAAACACCGTCTCCTATTTCAAGAATTGAAATATCAAAGGTTCCACCGCCAAGATCAAATACTGCTATGACTTCCTCTGATTTCTTATCAAGCCCGTATGCCAAAGAAGCAGCAGTAGGCTCGTTTATAATTCTTTGAACATTAAGCCCTGCAATTTTACCTGCATCTTTTGTTGCCTGTCTCTGGCTGTCATTAAAATAAGCAGGAACTGTAATTACAGCATCTGTTACAGGCTCGCCAAGATAAGCTTCTGCTGTTCTTTTTATTTCTGCAAGAATAAAAGATGAAATCTCGGCAGGACTGAACTGCTTGTCTCTTAAAACAACCCGGACATCACCATTGTCTGCTTCTTTTATTTCATAGGGAAGGTTTTTTTGATCTCTTTGAACCTCAGGAGAATTAAATTTCCTTCCCACCAGTCTTTTTGCACCAAACACTGTATTTTCAGGGTTTGTAATTGCCTGTCTTTTTGCAATCTGCCCCACAACTCTTTCATCGCTGTCAGTCAATGCCACCATTGAAGGCATGGTTCTTCCGCCATCTGCTGTTGTTATAACTTTGGGCTCTCCGCCTTCCATAACTGAAACACAAGAGTTTGTTGTACCTAAATCTATTCCTATAATTTTACCCATTTTAAAATCTCCTTATCTTATCCCGCGGTTATTACTGAATTATTCACCGCTATTATTTTCTTTGTCCAAATTTTCATTATCTGCTCTTTCCATAGACTTTCCTGTAGAAACTATAACCATTGCTGGTCTTATAAGTCTTTCATGGAGAAGATATCCTTTTTGAAACTGCTTAACTACTATGTTTGCTTCAACATCATCCCGCTCTTCCTGCCCCACTGCCATATGGTATAAGGGGTCAAATTTTTCTCCCTGGGCATCAACAGATTTAATACTGAACTGATCAAATACTCTTTCAACTTCTTTCAAGGTCATTTTTATTCCCTGAGTTATCTGAGATGATTCAGTTTCTCCTGAAGATTCAGCGGAAAGCACTGCTCTTTCAAGATTGTCAATCACAGGAAGAAGCTGTTTTACTATTGCTTCTACCGCATATTTTTTAAACTCATTGACTTCTCTATTGGTTCTTTTTTTAAAGTTTTCCAGCTCTGCATGAGCTCGAATATACTTGTCATTTGATTCCCTGGATTTTTCTTCAGCTTCCTCAAGCCTTTTTTTAAGCAGAACAATTTCATCAGGCTGCTCTATTGAATCAGCTTCTTTTTCTTCCAAACCACTTTCAAACTCCTGATTTTCTTTTTCCGCATCATGACTTTCAAAGCAAGAATCTAAATTGATTTTTTCTTCTGGCTCAGCTTTTTCAAAAGAATCTTCAGAGCCATCATCAATATCAATTTTCCGGGATGTCTTATTATTTTCTTCCAAAACTCTCCCCCATCAAAACTTTATTAATTATTTCAATTTTTTATAGTGTAAAAACAATCATACTCAATCTGTTGGGAAAAATAAGACGGAAAAACAGCTTGTCAAGAAAAGTAAAAGCTAATTCTTAAGGGTTTTATTTTGAAAATATGCCTAAGTGGAGGGACTTAAAGAAAAAAAAGCCCCAAAGTCATCCTGACCGGGATCGATCCGCGACACAGACAAAGAATCGCTTATCGCTGCTCCCTTCCAGGCCTGACGAGGTTCACAACCGTCTGTTACACGGCGGCCGGTCAGGATGACTTTGGGGCTTTTCATTGAAAATTTTGACTACATCATATATTTTCAATAAAAAAAATCAAGACAAATCTCAAAAAGAGAAGCCTAATGAAATCAAGATTTGAAAAACTAATAGAAAAAAAACTCATAAACAAATTCGAATTTAAAAAAAACGAATCGGTTCTTCTTGCTTTTTCAGGCGGCCCAGATTCTGTTTTCCTTCTTTACCATCTTCATCTTTTATCTGAAAAATACAAATTTAAAATTGGAGCTTTTCACTTAAACCATTGTTTAAGAGGAAAAGAGGCAGATAAGGACGCCCAGTTTTGCAAAAAATTTTGCAAAGAGCTTGGAATAGAATTTTTCTACGAAAAAAAAGATATAAAAAAAATATCAAAAGAACTTAAAATTTCTGAAGAAGACGCCGGAAGAAAAAAAAGATATGATCTACTAAATAAAATCTCACAAAAGAAAGGGTTTAAATTTATTGCAACAGCCCACCATAAAGATGACTCAATAGAACAAGTTTTAATGAATTTTTTAAGAGGTACCGGAATTGACGGGCTTTCTGGTATTCCGGAAAAAAGAAACAATATAATAAGACCCCTTCTTGATATTGATAAAAATCAAATAATTGATTTCCTTGAAAAAAAGAAAATCAATTATTGTATAGACAAAACAAATTTTGAAGCAGACTATCTGAGAAATAAAATAAGAAATGTTTTAATTCCTTACCTGGAAAAAGAGTTCAATCCATCAATAAAAAAAGGAATTGCAAACCTTATAGATATTTCTGATGAAGAAAACAGGTTTATTGAAAACTATATAAATAATTTTTTTTCAAGTATAGTCAAGTTTGAAAAAAACAAAGCATTAATTGATCTTGAAGTCTTTAATCAACTTGAAAAAGCAATAAAAAGAAGAGTTTTAAGAAAAACCATAAAATCCCTTAAAGGAACAACTTTTAAAACCACCCTGGATCATATAGATAAAATAATTGAAATTTCATTACTTGAAGGAAGAAAACAATTCCATTTAAAAGATCGGATAATAGCAGAAAAATATTTTGAAACTTTAGAACTTAAGCTAGCTGAAGTTTGCCTGAGAAACTATAAGCCCGAAAGTCTTGATTTTAATATCAAAATAGAAAAACTTCCGGAAAAAAATATATTGATAAGCCCGGATAAAACAATAAATTTTAAAATTTATACACAAAAGGAAGACAATACAAAAAGCCTTGAGGAAGTTGAAGAAATAAGGCTTAATCCCAAGGAAATCAACTTTCCTCTTATCTTGAGAAATCTTGAAAAAGGAGACAGATTTTCTCCAAAAAACTTCAAGGGAAGAAAAAAAATAAAAAAAATCTTAGCTGAAAAAAAACTTTCACCGGATGAAAAGAAAAAAATTGCAGTTCTTGAATCCCGGGAAAAAATCTACTGGATCTCAGGAGTTGCAAAAAACCATTTTAATGCTTTACCCTTGAAAGGTGAAAAAACATTAGTTATTAAACGAATTTTAATGTAAAAAAACAAATATTTCTTGCTTGCTCAACAATGATGATTAAGGTAATTAAAAAATTGGCTAAACATTAAGCAGTTAACCCTGCTCCTTTGTCAAAATTAGGAGCTAAATAAATATCTGGAGGTCTAATTGAATCCTTTTTATAAAAATCTTTCTCTCTGGCTGGTAATACTTCTGGTCTTTTTCATGCTTTTTCAAATTTTTGAACAGCAGCAAAGTCCAGGTTCCAGACAGATTAACTATTCCGAATTTATGGCCATGGTAAACCAGGGCCAGATAACTGATGTAACTATTCAGGATCAAAATCTTACAATAAAAGATGCCTCTGGACAAACTTACAGGTCTTACTCACCAAATGATCCAGGCCTTATTGAAGAACTTAGAAATAAAGGAATTGCAATTAATGCAAAACCACCTGAACAAAACCACTGGATAGTAAGCGTCTTAGTCTCATGGCTTCCCCTTATGATAATAATTGGAGTCTGGATTTTCTTCATGAAACAAATGCAAGGCGGTGGGGGGAAAGCCATGTCTTTTGGCAAAAGCCGGGCAAAGCTTATGACTGCAAACACACAAACGGTTACTTTCGATGATGTTGCCGGAGTTGACGAGGCAAAGGAAGAACTTAGTGAAATAGTCGATTTTTTGAAAGATCCGAAAAAATACACCCGTCTTGGAGGAAGAATTCCCAAGGGCGTACTCTTAACCGGCTCTCCAGGTACAGGAAAAACTCTTTTAGCAAGGGCAGTTGCAGGAGAGGCCGCAGTTCCTTTTTTCAGCATAAGCGGTTCAGACTTTGTTGAAATGTTTGTAGGGGTTGGAGCATCAAGGGTAAGAGATCTTTTCATACAAGGTAAAAAAAATGCTCCCTGCATCATATTCATAGACGAAATCGATGCCGTTGGAAGACAAAGAGGTGCTGGACTTGGCGGAGGCCATGATGAAAGAGAACAAACACTTAACCAGCTTCTTGTTGAAATGGACGGATTTGAATCAAATGAAGGGGTTATTCTCATTGCAGCAACAAACAGGCCTGATGTTTTAGACCCGGCTCTTTTAAGACCCGGAAGATTTGACAGACAGGTGATAGTTCCTCTTCCCGATGTTGCAGGAAGAGAAAAGATCTTAAGAGTGCATATTAAAAAAACTACTGTTGCAGATGATGTAAACATAAGAGCCCTTGCCAAGGGTACTCCGGGATTTTCAGGTGCTGATCTTGAAAATGTAATAAACGAAGCCGCTCTTATTGCAGCAAAAAGGGACAAAGATTTTGTAGACATGAAAGATTTTGAAGATGCAAAAGACAAAGTATATATGGGTCTTGAAAGAAAATCCAAGGTAATGAGTGAGGACGAGAAAAAAGTTACTGCATACCACGAAGGCGGTCATGCACTTGTTGCAAGACTTCTTCCCTTAACAGACGCTGTAAATAAAATAACAATAATTCCAAGGGGAAGGGCTGCTGGTGTTACCTGGTTTCTACCTGATGAAAGCGATTTCAGATATAAAGATCAGCTTGAAAGCTCACTTTCTGTTGCCTTTGGAGGAAGAGTGGCTGAAGAACTCATTTTCAAGAGGATAAGTACAGGAGCTTCAAACGACATCAAGCATGCTACAAACATTGCCCATAAAATGGTAAGGTCATGGGGAATGAGCGAAGAGCTTGGCCCGCTTTCATATTCAAAGGACGATGATCAGGTTTTTCTTGGAAGGGAAATAACCCATTCAAAGGATTACTCAGAAGATACAGCAAGAAGAATAGATCTGGCAGTTACAAATATAATAAACAAAGCATATAAAACAGCAGAAGATGTATTAAATAAAAACATGAGCCTTCTTCACAAACTTGCGGATCTTTTGCTTGAAAAAGAAACTGTAATGGGCAATGAGCTTGATGAACTTATTTTAAGCGAAAAGCCCGACTTTAAATTTTCTTCAAAGGTTCCTTCCCTTGATGATCAGGAACCTATTATAAACAAAGAAAAAACAAAAAATGAAGAAAAAGAAGTTTCTGACTCAGAAACAAACCCTGAACCTCCTGATGAAAATCAAGAATAATCAATGATTGATCTTAAAAGTAAAAAAACTTTAATAATGGGGGTAATTAATATTACCCCTGATTCTTTTTCTGATGGGGGAAAATTCTACAATTTAGAAAAAGCTCTTTCCCACTCAAAAAAACTTATAAATGAAGGGGCTGATATCCTTGATATAGGAGGAGAATCCACAAGGCCTTTTTCAAAATCTGTTCCACCGGAAGAAGAAATCAACCGTGTTGTTCCTGTTATTAAAAACTTAAGGAAAATAACAGATCTTCCCATTTCAATTGACACAAATAAAGCAATAGTTGCAAAAAATGCAATCCTTTCTGGAGCCTCTATAATCAATGACATTTCTGCCCTTTCATTTGACTATGAAATGGCAGAGCTTGCATCAGATTCCAATTCACATCTTGTTTTAATGCATATGAAAGGGACTCCGGAGACCATGCAGAAAAACCCTTCATATTCAAATATTATTGATGAACTTTTAAATTTTTTTGAAGAAAGAATTGAATTTGCACTAAAAAAAGGAATTAAAAAAGAAAAAATTATTCTTGATCCTGGAATCGGCTTTGGAAAAACCCTTGAACACAACATTTTAATCATAAAAAAAATTGATCAATTAAAAGCTCTTGGTTTTCCAATTCTAATAGGAACATCAAGAAAAACATTTATAAGAAAACTTGTTGGAAAAGATGATTTGCCAAATGATGAAGATGTGATAACAGGAAGCGTTGCTTCAGTATGCGCTGCTTGTCTTAACGGAGCAAAAATTGTAAGGGTTCATGATGTAAAAGAAACCAGGGCAGCCTTAAAAGTAATAGATGCTTTAATTTAACATTAAGTCCTTGATCCAGGCTTACAAACTTATAAATTCGGAGGCAAGATGCTTCTTGCAATTGATGTTGGCAATACCAATACCGTTATAGGAATCTTTAAAGATAAAAAAATATTAAAGCATTGGCGGGTAAGTACAAGAAAACAGGCAACAAAAGACGAATTTGCAATTATTGTAAAAAGCCTTTTTTCCGAAAGCTCCATTTCTGAAAAAGAAATAACAAAAGTTCTTGTTTCTTCAGTAGTACCTGAAACAGACCATATCATAAAAGATTTTTCCAGAGACTATCTTAAAAATGCAAATATCCACTGGATAAATTCAAAATCTGTAAGCAAGCTTATGCCTATTTTATACTCAAATCCAATGGAAGTAGGAGCAGACAGAATAATAAACGGAATAGCAGCATACAAAAAATTTAAAACATCGTTAATAATAATTGATTTTGGAACAGCAACAACATTTGATGTTATTTCCTCAAATGGCGAATATCTTGGTGGAGCCATTTCTCCTGGAATAAAAATAGCTGCTGAAGCTCTTTATAATATTGCTTCAAAACTCCCAAGGGTAGAAATTTACGATCCTCCACCAAATGCCATAGGAAAAGACACTATTTCAAGTATGAAATCAGGAATTTTATATGGCTATGCCGCTCTTGTTGACGGAATGGTGGAAAAAATAAAAAAAGAAACCTTGGGAAATCCAATGGTTATTGCAACAGGAGGACTTGCAGTTGTAATGGAAAAAATAACAACTTCCATTGAAAGCATTGAACCTCAACTTACTTTGGAAGGGATGCTTGCTGTAAATGAAATTTTTTAAATTTTCAGTATTTTCTAGCCTCAAAAATCAAACTACCAGCAAAATCACTTGCTGGCTGCAAATATTCAAATAAAAAATTTTATCAGTTGATACTTTAAATATTTTACTATAAAAATATAAAATATTAAATTTTCATATCTTACTTTAACCTATTTTTTTTACAGGAGACTATTATGTTTAAAAAATTTGTTCTTATTTTTTCCATTTTCATTTTTATTTTTACAGGCTCAGGGTTTGCTTCTCAAAAAATCAATATAAACACCGCAGGAAAAGCAGAGCTTACTCAGCTTTCAGGAATAGGAGACAAATACGCTGAAAGAATAATTGAATACAGAAATAAAAACGGCAATTTTAAAAGTATTGAAGATCTTGTTAAGATTAAAGGAATAGGTAATAAAACTGTATTAAAAAACAAAGATAGAATAACTGTAGGTGATCAACCTGCACAAAAAGAAATTCTACAAAAGAAAAATAAATAAATTATTTTAGCCATGAAAACCCAAAGGCTTTCATGGCTGATTCCTCTATTAAAAAAATTTAAGTTCAACAAAATTTAAAATTTCTTCCTCTGCAAAATCTATAAAGAACCCGAAACTAAGCAAGTTCAGTCCTTAAAATTTGAGACCTTTTTTTAATGCTTCCTTGAAATTTCTGTAAAAACTCTCGTTTTCAGCAAAACCTTTTTTCAACAAATCTTCAAAATTATTCAGGTGGGCTGTATTTATTATTGCGTTGACACTGTGGATAAAAGCATCTTTTCTATCAAAAGTCCTCCGCCTTCCAGACACAAGAAATACAAAAATTTCCCGCCTATCTCTCATGGGAAGTCTTTTTACATACCTGATAACCGCATTGTTACTTATCTCATCGCAGTAAAAAGATTCATCCACAACAATAAGGGAAAATTCTCCTCTCATTCTGAGTTCTCTTAAAGCCTGGTGATTGTCCTCAGGTGAAAAAACAGAATAATCCATGTATTCAAGAACATCTGTCATCCCTTTTTTTAAAGCCTCATCCTCTGTGCAAAGCATTGCCATTTCCCCTTCTTCCTCAATGAAATCAAAGGGATCACCTGAGTCCTTAAAATCAGAGAAACTATCCTCAAATTTTGGCTGGATTAATTCTTCGCCCTCAAAATCACTAACAAGATCAGGAATATCAGAGTTTTTTTCATCCAGATCAAAAAAATTTTCTTTTTTTTCAATCCTTATTTTTTTCTTACATGAAGGACAGGTAACAACAACAGTCTTTCCTTTTGGTATTTTATCATCTGGTATGTTTAAAATTTTACCACAGTTTTTACATTTTTTCTGCATTTTATCACCGTTTTAAAATTTTTTCCTGCCAGGATAGCTTCGTTCCATTTCAAGATTTGAGATATCTGTTGTCTTTTCACCCCTTTCAGACTTTAGTGAATCTATCCCTCTATTTACAATTGATTTTCTTGAAGCATAAGCTTTTGCTGTGTCTTCGCTGATAAGGCCATTTTTAAACAACTCAATTATACTATGATCAAAGGTTATCATTCCTGTATGCATGGAACTTTCCATTATATCATAATAAGTCTTGCCTTCAGCCTCACCATTTAAAATTACATCTTTAGTTCTAAGGCTTGTATTTAAAATTTCAAAGGCTGCCACCCTTCCTCCACCCAGTTTTGGCAAAAGCCTTTGTGATACAATCCATTTTACAGAATCTGCCAGCCTGATTCTTAATTGCCTTTCCTCTTCAATATCAAACATACCTATTACTCTGTTTAAAGTTTTACCTGCATCTACAGTATGAAGAGTTGTAAGAACAAGATGACCGGTTTCAGCAGCTCTTAAGCCTATTTCAACTGTTTCCCTGTCCCTCATTTCACCAACCTGAATAACTTTTGGAGACTGCCTTAATGCAGCTCTTAAACCACTTGAATAATCTGAAAAATCACTTCCAAGCTCCCTTTGATTAAAGGTGGCTTTCTTCTGAGGATGCTGGTATTCAATGGGGTCTTCGAGGGTGACAATATGAACTGAATGGGCAGTGTTTATCTGGTCCAGAATTGCAGCCAAAGATGTTGACTTACCTGTACCGGTTGCACCTGTAATAAAAACAATTCCGTTTTTTTCCTCAGCAATTTCCAAAAAAACATCAGGAAGGGAAAGCTCTTTGATTGTGGGAACACTTGTTTCCAATCGTCTTAAAACTATGGAATAATTCCCCCCTGACTGGGAAAAAATATTTACTCGAAACCTGGCTTTTCCCGGTAGAGAATATGAAAGGTCGCATGATCCTGTGGTTACTAAAAGATCCAAAAGCCTTTTGTCGTTATTAATAAGATTAAGGGCAAGGGTTTCTGTTTGATAAGGAGTAAGATCTTCCATTTCAGAATGAACAAAAATTGGTTTCAATTCACCATCAGACTCAACCTGGGGAGGCCTTCCAATGCTGAAATTAAGGTCTGAAACATTTTCATAGGAATCAAGCATGGCTGTAAGTATCTGATCTACCTCGTTTCTTTTCACTTAATTCACCCAATAGTTTATTTTTTATAGAAACAACCAAAATCTTATATAAATTTATTTTCATCTGGTTAACCAAGAACTAGACTTCTGTAAAATCCTTTGGAGGATTTTTTATATATTCTCTGAACTTTGCCTTTGAGTTTGCTTTTGTATAGGCATCATCACCAGTGATTTTACCTCTTTGAAGAAGTTCAAGAATGGCATCATCAAGAAGCTGCATTCCATATTGTCTTCCTGTCTGAATTGAAGAAGGAATCTGATAAGTCTTTCCTTCACGCACAAGATTTCTCACTGCAGGATTTGCGATCAAAATTTCAAGACAGGCAACTCTTCCCTTTTGATCTGCTCTTTTAAATAAAACCTGAGAAACCACAGCTCTTATTGAATCAGCCAGGGTTGATCTTATCTGAGGCTGCTCGTTTGCAGGAAAAACCTCAACTATCCTATCAACAGTTTTTGCAGCAGAATTTGTATGCAGGGTTCCAAAAACCAAATGACCAGTTGAGGCTGCTTCAATTGCAAGGGAAATGGTTTCAAGATCCCTTAATTCTCCTACAAGAATTATATCTGGGTCTTCTCTTAAAGCACCTCTTAAAGCAGTTGTAAAAGATTTGGTGTGCGAACCGACTTCCCTGTGATTCACAATACATCCCTGACTTTTATGAACAAACTCTATGGGATCTTCAATGGTAATTATATGATCTTTTCTTTTTTTATTTGCTTCGTCTATTATTGCAGCAAGAGTGGTTGATTTACCGCTTCCAGTTGGCCCTGTTACAAGAACAAGACCCCTGGGCAAAAGAGCAAGTTTTGCAATTACCGGAGGAAGGCCAAGCTGCTCAACTGTCAATATCTCGCTTGGGATTTCTCTGAACACAGCTCCGATTCCGTTTTTCTGCATAAAAAAATTGGCTCTGTATCTTGCAAGACCTTTTATTTCATAACCAAAATCAACATCACCGGTTTCTTCAAACTCTTTAATCTTTGTTTCCGGAGCTATTTCATAAAGCATTCCCCGTAATTCATCATTAGCTAAAACCTTGTACTTTACTCTTTCTATTTCTCCATTAACCCTCAAAGAAGGAGGAAGAC
This sequence comes from Desulforegulaceae bacterium, assembly GCA_034006035.1. Taxonomy (NCBI): domain Bacteria; kingdom Pseudomonadati; phylum Thermodesulfobacteriota; class Desulfobacteria; order Desulfobacterales; family Desulforegulaceae; species Desulforegulaceae bacterium. The sequence goes on along the minus strand of JAVETN010000003.1, from coordinate 180,985 downwards.
CTGAAACCATGTGAAGGTCCGATGCTCCCTGATCATTCATAAGCTTGAAAAAAGCGTCTATTTTTGCCATATATTTATCCTGTAAATTTTATTGAAGTATTAAAATCATACTCCCATTTTTTTTCCTGCCATATAAAGTGTATTTACAACAAACTGCTGCAAAAAAATTATACCAAGAATTACTATTATAGGAGAAAAATCAACACCTCCAAATGAAACCGGAAGTCTTTTTCTTACCTCTAAAAGCACAGGCTCTGTAACACTTCTCAAAAACCTCACTATTGGATTGAAAGGATCAGGATTCACCCATGAAAGAATGGCACTACCAATAATAATCCACATATAAATCTGAAGCACTGTATTAAGCACCATAGCTACAGCGGTCAAAAGATTTCCCATTATAAACATTTAATCACCTGTAATTATTCTTTGACTAAATAAATAAAAACTACACAAACCATTTTTTTGTTCGATTAATTAAAAAACTCAAGATTCAGAATCCATAAATTATTTTGAATTTTAAATTTTTTACCTTAACCTGAATTGAGCAAAAAAAGACAGTTTCCCTTAATCACCAAAGTAAAAAATAGTTTAATTTCTGTTTGTTAGTCAAGTCAAAAGGGTTTCTTTAAAAACTTTGAGTCTTTTTTGCACCTGGATTAACCTGTTTACAACCTTCTTTTTAATGATTCAGCTTTTTTGATTTTTTTATGAGTAAACAAAAATTAGACTAAGACAAAATGAAGCACAAAACTTCCACAACTTTTCCTTTTAAAACATAAAACAACCAGTTTGAGTTTACATTTTTAGCTATTATGGTACAACCTGAAAAATTTAAACTCGGTCAGATTCAAAGATCAGCTTAACTTAACTCAAAAGAAAGTGTTCTATTTATGGATCTATTTAATTCTATTGTTCTGGGAATAATCCAGGGCCTGACAGAATTTCTCCCAATCAGCAGCTCAGGTCATCTTGTAATTTTTCAGCATATTCTAGGCATCAAAGAACCTGAAATTTTTTTTGATATCTGCCTTCATGTTGGAACCCTTGGTGCAATTTTAATTTTTTATTTCCAAAGAATCATAAAGCTGACAGCCTCATGTTTTGACTTCCAGGGAATAAAAAACAATTCAAACAAAGATTTTACAATTGTACTCATGATAATAGTCGGAAGCATACCCACTGCTGCAATAGGCCTTTTAATAAAAAAATATTCAGAACATATTTTTTCAAATATAGCTCTTACAGGATTTATGCTTCTTATTACCTCATCATTTCTTTTTGCATCAAAATTTTTAAAGAATTCTCAAAAAGAACAACACAGCCTTTCAAATCCCCTTAAAAAAGCTTTAATTATTGGGACTGTTCAAGGTTTTGCTGTTTTCCCAGGAATTTCAAGATCAGGTTCCACCATTGTTTCAGGACTTTTTTTAGGACTTGACAAAAAATTTGCAGCAGAATTTTCATTTTTGCTTTCTGTTCCTGCAATTCTTGGAGCACAGCTTCTAGCCTTAAAAGATGTTTCCCCAGACTATATTGCAGAAAATCTTTTCTTTGTGATTGTAGGGACTTTAATATCTTTTATCATAGGATACTTAGCTCTTGTTTTTTTAATAAAAGTATTAACTAAAGGAAAATTCTATTATTTTGCACCGTATTGTTTAATGGCTTCAGCAACTTGCTTTGTACTTGCTTATATTTAAAATAAAAAGGAGATGTGTATGAATCCTGAAATATTCAGAGAATACGATATCCGCGGGATTGCGGGCAAAGATATGGATGAAAAAGATGTCTACAACATAGCAAAAGCTCTTGGCTCGTATATAAAAAGATACAGCGGAAAAACAATCTGCCTTTCTAGAGACTGCAGAGTAACATCTGATAATTACGGAAAAATAGCTACACAAGCACTTATTGATGCGGGCTGTGATGTTCTAGACATTGGAGTTACCACCACTCCAATGCTGTATTATTCAATCCACAAATTAAAATCTGATGGAGGAATAATGATTACAGCAAGCCATAACCCTCCTGAATATAATGGATTTAAAGTTAATATAGGTACAGATTCCCTCCATGGAAAAGATCTCCAGAAAATAAAAAATATGATTTTAGCAAACGATTATGACTCAGGAAAGGGAACTGCAAAATCTGTAAGCATTACAGAAGATTATTATGACTTTATTTTAAACGATATAACTCTGAACAAAAAGCTTAAGGTCGGAGTTGATGCCGGGAATGGAACAGCTGGACCCTTTGCTGTTGAAATATTTAAAAGACTTGGGTGCGAAGTTTTTGATATTTATTGCGATATGGACGGAACATTCCCAAACCATGAGGCAGATCCAACTGTTGAAGAAAACCTTGAAGACCTTAAAAAACTTGTCCGTGAAAACAACCTTGATTTAGGGATAGGGTTTGACGGTGACGGAGACAGACTTGGAATTATAGACAGTTCGGGAAAGATGATTTACGGCGATCAAATGATGATAATTTTCGCAAGGGAAGTAATTAAAAAAAATCCTGGTGCTGTTTTTATCTCAGAAGTAAAGTGCTCTCTAACCATGTATGAGGATATTGAAAAAAACGGCGGAAAAGCCATTATGTGGAAAACAGGCCATTCAAAAATAAAAAAGAAAATGAAGGAAACCAAAGCACTTCTTGCCGGAGAAATGAGCGGACATATATTCTTTGCTGACAGATACTTCGGACATGACGATGGGATATATGCAGGATGCAGAATGCTTGAAATAATTGATAGAACTAACAAATCTCCATCAGAGCTTATCAGCGATGTCCCAAAAACTTTTTCAACTCCTGAAATAAGAGTAGAATGTCCTGAAAATAAAAAACTTTCAATTGTTTCAAAGATGACAGAAATATTTAAAAAAACAAACAAAGTTATTGATATAGACGGAGCAAGAATTTTATATGATGATGGCTGGGGCCTTATCAGATCTTCAAATACCCAGCCTGTTTTAGTGTTGAGATTTGAATCCTACACCAAGGAAGGCCTTTTTAGAATACAAGGTGAAATTGAAGCTCAGCTTGAAAAACTTATTTAATATTTTTATTCTTACTTCAAATTATAACAAATATAAGGCTAACAACCCACAGAAAATCAAATAGTCCTACTCCCGGAAATCAGCCGGGAGCAAACCTTTACTTATTATCAATATAATTTATCTATCAGAAAAAACTTCAGCCTTTAATTAACAAAATCTAAACCTGAGTTGTTTAAAAAAGACTTTATGATCTGAAAATTTATTTTTCATTCTTTTTACAAAAGCATCCCAATTAGATTTATTTGTGCAAAGCACTATCAAAGAACCTCCTGAAAACAATAAATATTTATAAATTTTCTTGCACCCTGCACTTTTGTTGTGATATTTTATAAAACAATTTTTAACCACAATTCCAAAAGTTTTTTTCATCTTTTTTCAAAAGACTTATAGTCGTTTAATTAAGGTGAACAATGATGTTTTATAAAAACACTTTTTTGAGTTGTGACTACAGGAAAGAAGGAGGAATGACTTTGACTGCTGAAAAAAACAAGCTTGAAGGAAAAGTAAAATGGTTCAGTAACAAAAAAGGTTACGGATTTATTGAAAAAGAAGACGGAAGCGGAGATATCTTTGTACACCATACCTCTATTGAAATGCCCGGCTTCAGAACTCTTGCTGAAGGTGAAAAAGTGATTTTTGAAATTGAGGAAAATGACAGAGGATATGCTGCAAAAAATGTAATAAAACCATAATCAATTGTTTTTTAAATGTTATTTAATGCTGTTTTACAAAAACAGCATTAAATTTTTTAACCTAAAAGATCTGTTTCTATTAAAAAAGACAACCAAATTTACAATCACCCAGCCCGGGAATTCTATCTAAGTTTATCTTAAATTTTACAAGTCTTAATGGATTCCCTGATTTTTTTGTATATATCTGAAAATAAAATTAAGCCTACAATGTTTTCCCCTTCTTTGACGAAAAGAGAACCATGGCGACTAAGAACAAAAAGGTGAAAAGCCACGTCTATGCTATCGTCGATCATTACCATCTGGTCAGATTTCGGCATTTTAATAAAATCGTAAATTTTGATTTTATTCGCTCTTTCACATAGTTCCTCGAAGGGTTTATGCCACAATTGCAATTGGTTTTTCATGGCTAAAAGCCAACTCCTAATCATTTTACCATACTGCCCGGATTTCACTCGATCAATATAGTCATAGTTTGGTTCCAAGCCCTGGACAATATCCATTGGAGAAAGTTTTCCAATAACTTTTCCATTTTTATCATGAACCAACAAAATTCTTTCAGGAGTCTTTCCTGATTTGAATTGCTCATCAACATTTTCCAAAGTCACCACCCCATCCATAAAGGAAGCATCACTGGAAATAACCGGAAATGCTTCGATAGGCCGCATCAGATCTCTTATTTTTATTTTATCCACAACACATTCCTCCTTGAGGTTTAACTATTCTACTCTAATCAACCATCTGAAAAAATCTAAAAAAGAAGAAACTTTATATTATGCTTTATTCTTCAGTATGGAGAGTAAAATAGAGGGTTTATTAAAATCACAAAAAGCGTCACTAATATTATGCAATTAACAAGCCATAATTCACGGGCTGTTTTTATAACAGCTCTTTGTTTTGACTTTCGCAGATTTTACTGGAACTTATTATAAAAAACCAAAGTTTAAAGCCCTAAAGACAACTAATCAAAACTTAAAATTTTGATTAAAAACATTAGGTTTTTACCAACTTGCCCAAACTTCAAGGATATAAGCTCCCCAACACAAGCAGAATTTCTTGTACTTTTGCCAAAAACTGTAAAATATTTTACAAACTGTAAAAATACTTTACAAACTTTAAAAAGAAAGGTGCCAAGGCTTTCCAAGCCAGCCCAATCCTTCTTTATTTTAAATTTTTTTATCACTTATTTAATAAATTTTAAATTTTTTACTCAATTTAATCCTCCCTTCTATTGTTCCAAAAAAGGCTTTATTTAAGCCCCTGAGATGGCAAGAGAACTTTTATTCAGCTGTTTTAAAAAAAAGATATTAATTTAAAAGGTTTATTTTTTAACAATCCAAAAACGAATTGAGTACTGGCATGTTTTTGGCATTATTCAAAGTACGGGATTCATCTTTAGCATCTAACCATTACAATAATGGAAAATAAAATGGCGAAAAATAAAAGTAAAAATTATTATAAATCTCTTGAAAGGAACATGATTTTAAGCACCATCATTGTTTCCTTTACCCCCATGATTTTGGTGATCACTATCCTGTTGCACCAGTATCAGGTGTCTTTCCAAGAAAAAACCAATGCCCATTTAAATGAGCTGGTTCAAAAACACAGGCAAAACATAGATACTTTTTTAAATGAAAAACTGGGCAACATCCGGTTTCTTGCTATGACAAAAGATTTTGACACTCTTAATGATGACGAATTTCTTAAGAAAAAACTTCAATTTTTGAGAAATGATTACAGCAATGTATTTGTGGATCTAGGTATTGTAGAAGCTTCCGGCAAGCAAACAGCCTACGCTGGGCCACTGGGATTTAAGAATGTTAATTACAAAGACGCAGAATGGTTTCAAAATGCCTGGCAAACGGATTCCTATATCAGCGATGTATTTTTAGGACTCCGGGGTACCCCTCACTTTATAGTTTCGGTCAAGCAAAATGAAAACGGACGGGAGTTTTTACTTAGGGGAACCATAGATTTCATGGCTTTCAATTCTCTGGTACAAAACCTTAGACTGGGAAAAACCGGGTATGCTTTTATCTTAAACCGGGAAGGCAATTTTCAAACCCAACCAGCCATGAACTTTTCGCCGGCTCCGGAGGGGATTTCATTTTTGTGGGAAGCAGTTGAAAAAACCCGGAGTAAATTCCTTGTCACTCAATGGACTAAAAAAAATGGTGAAAAAAACCTTTATGCGGCAGGCAGTCTGAAAAACGGCGAATGGTTGCTTATTGTCAAACAAAAAACTTCTGATGCGTATTCAAGCCTGCGAAAAATGTATTACCTGGCATTGGTGATTTTTGTTATCGGTGCCGCCGGCATTGTTTCTATGGCCTATTATACCACCCATCGCATGGTTCGTCGCATTCGCAAGGCAGATAGAGAAAAAGAAGGAATGAACCAACAAATCATTGAAACCGGCAAAATGGCTTCTATTGGGGAGCTTGCCGCAGGAATTGCCCATGAAATCAACAATCCTGTGGCCATTATGGTGGAAGAAGCCGGATGGATCGGTGATCTACTGGAAGAAGAAGAATTTGAAAAAGGTAAAAACCTCGAAGAATTCCAGCGGGCTTTGACCCAGATTAATACCCAGGGTCAACGGTGCAAGGAAATCACTCACAAACTGCTCAGTTTTGCCAGAAAAACAGACTCAAGACTCAAAGATGTCCAGATCAATGACATTATCACTGAAATTGTATATTTATCCGCCCAGATGGCAAAATACAACAAGGTCACCATTGGAACAAATCTTCAAAAAACCCTTCCCTATATCACGGCATCACCGTCTGAGCTCCAGCAAGTCTTGTTGAATTTAATCAACAACGCCTTGTATGCCATGGAAAAAACCGGAGGGACCATAAATATCTCAACAAAAATCAGTAAAATTGAGCCCGACAGCATTGTGATCGTGGTGGAAGATAATGGCCCGGGCATTCCCGAGGCCAACCTTTCCCGCCTTTTCGATCCTTTTTTTACCACCAAGCCAGTGGGCAAAGGCACAGGGCTGGGACTGTCCATCTGCTACGGGATTATCAATAAAATGGGCGGCAAAATCGATGTTCAAAGTGTAATGGGAAAAGGGTCCCGGTTTCGCATCTGGATTCCCTTTCACAAATAAAAAAGAGGCAGCAGTTTATATAAGCAAATGAAATATAATGTAAAAATACCGGAAAAAAGGAGAAGCAAAATGATGACAACACCTTATGTTATGCTGGTTGATGATGAAGTACCCTTTGTGGAAACCATGACCAAGCGCTTAGACAAACGAGGGCTAAAGATCGTTTCTGCATCAAGCGGGGAAGAAGCATTAAAAACCCTCAAAGAAAACGACACCGTTGATGTTATTGTCCTGGACGTAAAAATGCCGGGAATGGACGGAATTGAAACCCTCCAAAAGATTAAAAAAAATTATCCCCTCAAGGAAGTAATAATGCTCACCGGCCATGCCACAGTAGAAACGGCCATTGAAGGAATGAAGCTGGGAGCCTTTGATTATTTGATGAAACCCTGTGATATCGATACCCTGGTGGCCAAGGTGGATGAGGCAGCAAAGAAAAAGAAATCCCACGATGAAAAAATCGAACAGGCTCGCATTGAGGAGCTGGTGCTGAGAAGGGGTTACGACTGATCGCTTATAAAAAGACACCTTATGATAGATGAATAAAGATGCCGCGCTTAAAATTCTCAAATGGACATAAGGCTTAAAACGGCACAGCTGAATTTAAACAGTCAGAGGGCGTATCATGAATCAAAAAAAGAGCAATCTGCATTCTGTAGCCAAGGGTATCCGAGTGCTACTTGTGGACGATGAAGAAGGATATACAGAGGTACTGAACAACCGTCTTTCAAAAAGAAAGTTTCAGGTCACCACTGCTTCCAGCGGCGGCGATGCCATTAAAGCAGTGCGGAAACAAGATTTTGACGTAGCCATTATGGATCTGAAAATGGAAGACATGGACGGACTTGAAGTTCTAAAAATTTTTAAGCAAATGGGTCTGGATATGAAAATTATTATGCTCACAGGTCATGGATCACAGGAGGCGGCCCGAAAGGGCATTGAACTAGGAGCTTTTGACTATCTAACCAAACCCTGTGAACTTCATGAATTGATAGCAAAAATAAATGAAGCGTATACAGCCCGTCAATAATAAAGAGAAAGATCGGCTGATAAAAAAAGGGCTTTACAAGCCTGATTGCAAACAGTGACCATAAATAATTGACCACGAACTATTGTTAAGGAGTAATAATATGTTTTTCAAATCAAATGGATTCAAACTCTGTATCGGTCTCATGCTTGGGGTTATTGTAATGCTGTTGCCTCGGCCTGAGGGCACAAAATACAAAATATCCGGCGACCCAGGCCAAAGTTTATATTCAATGGTAGATACGCATTTTCAATTAACTGGAGAACCTAATAAAAAAAATAAAACCTATATTTTAGAATCAAAAAATCCAGGGATGGAAACTGCCACAGGTGAGTTTTTAAAACACCAGGCTAAAGCCTTGGAAAACACTGACATTGAGGTAAGTTATGTGGACGGGTTGTCGCCCATGGCCAAACGGTTCCTGGCTATTTTGGCTGTGCTTATTTTTCTTTTTGTTGTGGAACCCATTCCTCTTGAAATTACAGCAATCTGTATAGGTGTATCCCTGGTCGTCATGGGAATTGCAAGTCCCAAGGATGCCTGGGCACCGTATATGCATCCAGTAGTAATTTTTATTATGTGCTGTCTGATTTTTGCCATTGCCCTGGATGAGGCCGGACTCACCAAACGGCTGGGATATTTAATCGTTAAAAAAGCCGGAGATAATGTCACTCGTTTCACATTTATCATTGCCCTGGGTCTTGGTTGGGCGTCCTCTTTAATGCATGATGCTGCAGCCTGTGCCATAGGCATTATCACCATGCTCCCCATGATGAGGGCTGCCGGCATCGAACCTGGCACCAACACTGCTAAGTTTATGATGCTGTCGCTTCCCTTTGCCTGCTCCTGCGGCGGAATGGGAACCCTGATCGGTGGAGGCCGTTGTATGGTGGCAGCTGCCTTTTTGCAAGAATTCACCGGGCTGGAGATTACGTTTTTCCAGTGGATTCTTTACGCCATGCCAGCTGCTTTGCTTACTGTACCTGTGGCTGTGGGGGTTGTTTATCTGGTCTACCGGCCCGATCCTAAATATAAACTGCCAAAATTTGATGGAACCCTTGGACCAATGACACCTCTTGAAATTAAAACTCTTGTAATAATTGGCCTAACCTTTGCCACCTGGTTGACCAAAGGCATCCACGGTATTGATTACTCTATTACAGGTATGCTGGGAGTAGCAGCACTGGTTTTGTTTAAGGTGCTTAAATGGGAAAACATCAATGACAACATGGAATGGGGTACTGCTTTGTTTATTTTTGGTGGTGGTATTTCTCTTGGCCTTGCCATGGGCTACTCTGGAGCTGCAGACTATTTTGCCAATCTCTTTTTCCCGTTGATCCAGGGAAAAGGCTGGCTGGTGCTTTTTATAGGAATGTGTATTTTCGGAGCTCTGGTTACCAATGCCATGGCCAATGTAGCTGCGGCTGCCCTGATTTTGCCCATAGTAATCCCCATGGCCCAAATGGAAGGAGTTGACCCAACCATTCTAGCCCTTGGTCTTGGAATGGCTACCTCTTTTGCTATGCTGCTGGTTATTGGGTGTCCTCCCAATGCTATTTCTTATAGCTATAGGTATTTTAAGGCCTCTGATCTTACCAAAGCCGGTCTAGTGGCAACACCTATCCTAATCGGAGTTTTGGTAGTTGTAGCTGCGGTATGGTGGAAAATTTTGGGATTGGTGTAGGAGAAAGCTTAAAGTGGAAGACAGGGAATCAAAACCGGAGAAAATATCCATGATAAAAACACGACTACTACTGGTGGATGATGAAAGTCATTTTCGATCGCCGCTAAAAAAACGGCTCCATAAACGCGGGTTTATTGTTTTTGAAGCAGGCAACGGAAAAGAATGCCAGTCCCTAATGAAACAAGAGCCGGTGGATGTGGTTGTTCTGGACATTAAAATGCCCGGAATGGGAGGAATTGAGGTTTTGACCTGGATTCGGGATCAGTTTCCAAAAACCGAAGTCATTTTGCTAACAGGTCATGCCTGTGCAGCAGACGGTGTGGAGGGGATTAAAAAAGGTGCCTTTGACTACCTAACAAAGCCGGTGGAACTGGATCATCTGGTGCAAAAAATTAATCAGGCTCTGGAAAAACAAAAGCGGGAGGAAGAAAAAAAGCAGGAAGCTGAATTCAAAGCCCGGATGGAACAACAAATGGTTGCTACAGAGCGCTTAGCGTCCCTGGGAACCCTGTCCACAGGAATTGCCCATGAAATTGACAATCCCCTAGCCATTATCATGGAATGCACCGAATTTATGCGACTTCTGCTGGATAAAACAGAAGATGCGGTTTTCCCCCGGAAAAAAGATTTTGAAAAGGCCGTAGGAAAGATCGAAACCGCCATTGACCGGGCACGGCGGATCACTCATCAGCTTCTGGGTTTTGTCCGCCAGCCGGAAACAGTTTTTTCAAAAACCGACTTAAAGGTATTGATTTCAGAAACTATTGAATTTGTAAAAAAAGAAGCGCAAAATAAAAAAGTTGAGATTGTTCAAGATCTGGATAAGGTCAACGGAAAAATCTGGAGTGATGCTTATGCCATCCGGCAGGTGCTGATCAATCTGATCACAAACGCCTTAGCTGCGGTGAACAGTGAGGATACAATTACTGTTTCCATCAAAGAAACCGATTTATTAACAAAAATTCAGGTAGAAGACACTGGAAGCGGTATTCCAAAAGAAAATTTAGAAAAGATTTTTGAACCTTTTTTTACCACCAAACCCCCTGGAAAAGGAACAGGACTCGGCCTTTACGTAACATTTGGAATTATGAAACGCCTGGGCGGAAAGATCGAAGTATCCAGCCGGGTGGGTACGGGCACGGTATTTACCATCACCCTGCCCCGGACCATGAAAGCATGTTCCCTTATGGGAGACAATAAAGATATTTGCCTAAATATATTAAACACGATTAAAGGAGATCAGCCAAATGATTAAAATTCCGACAAAGGTCCTGATTGTGGATGATGAAAAAGATTTTGTAGAAATGTTTTCACTACGGCTTCAGGAAACCGGTGAGAAGGTGTTTACCGCCTACGGCGGAAAGGAATGCCTTGATACTCTGGCAGTAGAAGATATTGATGTAGTGGTGCTGGATATAAAAATGCCCGAGATGGATGGTATTGAGGTGTTGCGGGAAATTAAAAAGCGTCATCCCATTGTAGAGGTTATTCTGCTCACCGGACACGGAGCCATTGAAACAGCAGTAACCGGTATGAAGCTTGGGGCTTACGATTATCTACTCAAGCCAGCAGATGCCAGAGAAATGGCCCAAAAACTCGAAGGTGCCCGGAAAAGAAAAGAAGAGCAAGAAGAAAGGATTCGTAAGGCTGAAGAGCGAACCCTTCTAAGGCGCACTGGCGGTATCTAGCAATCATAAATCCTATTACCCTTGCCGGAAACATTTCCATTGAGGATTATGCTAACGGCAGATTTAATAAAGGAGAGGAAAAAATGCAGAACCAAAAAATTAACCTTTTATTTGTGGATGATGAAGAGCGGTTTCTAAAATCCATGACTCAACTCCTGGAAGCCAGAGGTTTTGACGTGATAGCCGTCAACCGGGGTGAAAAAGCCATTGAAGCCGCCAGAAATCATCCTGTGGACATTGCATTGGTGGATTTAAAAATGCCCGGAATTGACGGGGAAGAAACTTTGAGATTACTAAAAAAAGAACATCACTGGATGGAAATTGTGATTCTAACCGGTCACGGCAGCATTGATTCAGCTGTTCAATCCACTAAAGACGGAGCCTATTTATATCTGCAAAAGCCCTGTGAGCTTGAAGAACTGCTCGAAGCGCTGAAAAACGCCTATAAAAAACGAGTGATGAACAAAAACGACATCGAAGAAAAACATATGAATGAATTACTCAAAATCTCCCAGTCAAGCTCTCCAAGGGATATTTTGAAACGGTTAAAGGAAATTGATGCTGGCTGAATTTAGAAAATGCCCTTGAAGAGGTTTGTTTGACATAAGAATTTTTTTAATGAATCTGTTTTTTTTATACTCAATTTTATAAATTTTAAAACTCTTTTAAAAAACAACAAAAGCGGGATTCTTATAGTTTGAAAAACTCTTATCAATGGGCATAATTCTCAGCCTTTCAAATTTTATTGTGGCCGGATGCCTTTCTTGATCCGGCCGTGCCGTTATAAAAAAACAAAAAACCTCCATCCCGCCGGAACAAAAATATCAAAAATTGAAATCCAGCAAAAAAGCCACCTTAAATCCAGAAAAAATTGATCATACTAAAATCAAGATTAAAAAAGCATCTTGATTTAGTCTGAAATTTATTGCTTAATAAATTTGAAAATAAAACAAAGAAATTCAGTTTTCTAACAAAACTGGACAACCAACTTGACAAACACCAATGGAAATTCAATTTTTACACCAAACAAAACATTTCAATGTAAATTCCACCTGAATATTTTAACCGGAGACATTATGTTCAATCTATCCAAAAGCCAGCAGGAAGCTGTAAATCATATAAATAGCCCCGCACTTGTAGTTGCAGGTGCAGGCTCAGGAAAAACAAGAACCCTTACTGCAAAAATAGCCCATCTTGTCAATTTAGGATTTGATCCAAAAAAAATACTTGCAATTACCTTCACAAACAAGGCAGCAGATGAAATGAAACAAAGGCTGTTTGATCTTACCGGCCTTGACGAGATTTCTTTTCCCTGGGTGAGAACCTATCACTCAGCATGTTTTAAAATTTTTAAAGCTGAAGCCCATCAAATGGGATATAAAAATCCTTTGCAGATTTTAGATATTTATCATCAGCAGAAAATTCTTGAAGAAGTTCTTGTAAAAATGAATATAGACAAAAAAAATCTTGGGGAAATAAGAGCAAGAATTTCAATAGCTAAAAACTATGGAGATCCCTTTGAATACTTTCAATTAAATCCATTAACCAAAGGGTTTAGAATAGAAGACATTTTCAAAGAATACGAAAACATTCAAAAGGAACAAAATGCCCTTGATTTTGATAATATTTTGTATCTTACCAGAAACCTACTCAGGGACAACAAAGAGGTAAGAGTAAAATACCAGGATATGTTTCATTATGTTCTAATTGACGAATATCAGGATACAAACAATCTCCAGGAAGAAATCACTCAGCTTCTTCTAGGCCATGACAATCTTTTTTGTGTAGGTGATGATTGGCAGTCAGTATATGGATTCAGGGGAAGCAATGTGGATCATTTTCTTTCGTTCAAAAAAAAATATCCAAAAAGCAAAATTTTCAGGCTTGAAGAAAACTTCAGATCCTGCGACGAAATTGTAAAAGCAGCCAACCATCTCATAGGATACAATGCAGATCGGATGGAAAAATCCTGCTTTTCTTCAAAAACCGGAGGTGAAGTTTCTGTTCACTACTTGGGAGATGAGGAACAAGAAGCTTTGTGGATAGGAAAAAAACTTCAAACACTGAATAACGCAGGTATAAACTATGAAGAAATGGCAGTGATATACAGAACAAAATTCTGCTCAAGGGCTTTTGAAAAAGCATTCCGAATGCTAAAAATCCCATACAGACTTCTTGGTGACAAAGGATTTTTTGAAAGAAAAGAAATTCTTGATCTTAATTGTTATCTTACCTCTGCCTGCTTTCCCATGGATGACACTGCGTTTGCAAGAATTATAAACATTCCCAAAAGAGGAATAGGGCCTGCAATGCTTAAAAAGATAAGCTCAATGAGAATTGAGGGAATGTCTTTTTTAGATGCGGCAAAAGAAGCGGTCCAAAAATCTCTTTTATCGCAAAAAGTCCATAAAAACTTAAAAAACCTTTTGGAAATTTTGGAGGAAATAAAAGATCTGCCTCCAAACCTTGCAATTGAATATATAATATCTCAAACAGAATATATTAATTATCTGGAATCTATAGCCAAAACTCCCCGGGAAATAACAACGAGAAAAGAAAACATCCAGGAGCTAATTGCAACAGCTGGGCAAAGGGATTCAATAGCAGAATACCTAGAAGAAGCCGCCCTGGTAAGGCAAGACAAAGAGTCGGAAGATGAAAATGATCTTGGAAGAGGAGTTAACCTTTCAACGGTTCATTCCTGCAAAGGGCTTGAGTTTAACACTGTTTTTGTAGCAGGATGCGAAGAAGAACTTTTTCCCCACTGGAAATCAATGGATTCTACCATGGAACTTCAGGAAGAAAGAAGGCTTATGTATGTTGCAATAACAAGAGCGGAATTTAGAACCTTCCTGACATCAGCGGACTTCAGACAAAACAGGCTTGCAAAAACATCAAGATTTCTAAAAGAGATTGAAGAATATATCAGCTAAGACAAAAAAATAAATTTATGGGGCGACCCGTAAAAAAGCCGCCCCATAAATCTTATGATGACAGGATTTACCACTCCAATTAATAAAGTTGGATTATGGAGTTGGAATTGTAATTGGCATTCCCATCATAGGCCAAATTACAGAAACTGCAAGACCAACCACTATGATAAGAATAATACTTGCCGGAATTCCTGCAAGGAAAAATTCACCTGTTGTAAATTGTTTTGAGTCGTATGCAATAGCGTTTGGAGCAGCACCAACAAGAAGTAAGAACGGCATACCTGCTGTTATAAGGGACGCAAAAAGAATAACTTCAGGAGCAACTCCAAGATATGGAGCAACAACAAGTGCCACAGGTAGAGAAATAGCTATGGCTGCAACGTTCATAATAAAGTTTGTCATTACCATCACAAAAAATGAAATTCCTATGACAAATACAAACCAGTGTGATTCCAGAAAAAAGCCCAACCAGTGAATAGCAAGCCATTCTGCAGCACCTGTTTCCCAGAGGCAAAAACCTATACTCATGGCTCCACCAAAAAGAAGAACTATATTCCATGGAACAGCTTCAAGATCCTGAAGATCTAAAATTCCAAAAACATAAAATAAAATTGTAGATACAAGAATAATTGCGGTTTTATCAAATGGTTCAAGAGCTGGAACAAATGAACGAAGTGAAAGAGCAAAAATGCATGAAAATATAATTACAGCAGCAAGTATTTCCTGTCTTGTAAATTTACCCATTTCTTTGCTCATCTGCTTGGCTCTTTCTTTAAGCCCGGGTATTGTCTTTTTTTCAGGCTTGAAAAATATCATGAAAAAGCCCCAAAGGATCAAAACCATAAGCCAGCCTATTGGAAACATATAAAAAGAAAGCTCAAAAAAAGACACTTCTCTTCCTATAATATCCTTGAAAAACCCCAAGGCAACAGCTCCTCGGGCAGCACCAAGAAGAGTTACAATACTTCCAGCTCCAGCAACAAAAGCCATTCCTATAAAAAGACCCTTACCAAACTTTGTAGGCTTATCATCGTCGGAATACATGCTGTAAATTGTCATAAGAAGGGGATAAACAGTTGCTGCTACTGCAGTATGTGCCATTATATGGGTTAAAAGTGCAGTCACAACAAAGCATCCCAAATAAATCATACTTGTTCGCTCACCAACAAAAGAAAGCATTTTATATGCAAGCCGCTTTGTAAGCCCGGTTTTGGTAAAAACCATTCCTATTACCAAAGATGCAAAAATAAAAAGAACCGAAGGATCCATAAAATCCTTGAATGCGACTTTAGCAGGCCTTATTAAAAACAATACCTGTAAAACTCCAATTGTAAGACTTGTAATCCCAATGGGAAGTACTTCAAACACCCACCAGATACCCGCAAGAAGAAATACTGCCAGAGCACCTTTCCCTTCCCTTGAAAGCTGAAAATGCTTTCCTTCAGGGTCAACCGCATCAACCCATTGTGGTGAAAAATAGACTATAATAAAAAGAGCTACCCCAAAAAAAAGAAAACCTAACTTCATCCAATCAATATCAAGCTTACCCATTCGCGTTGCAATCGATGCCATGACCCTTACCTCCAATGCTCAGAACTTTTAAGTTTAAAAACTGTTTTACCTTTAAATCCTTCCAGAGATTTAAATTCCATAATTCACTCCTCACATAAATTATATTTTTATTCCTTATTTATATTTTTTAAAATTTTTAAAATCTCATTAAACTCATTTAGATTGGCAACTTTCATGCCAACCAGATCAAAAGACATTTGAAGTTTTAAAAAAGCTACAAGATAAAAAAATAAAAGGAAACCGTTATTTTCCACCTTTTACTAAATTATCAAGGCTTTATTAAATAACAAGGATAAAGATTATACGTTTCTTTAATGAGAATCAAGAAAAGAGAAGATTAAAAATAACCATAGAATAGTTAACGCCCAAAAGCATGAAACTATATGAAACCTTTTTTGTTTCATATAGTTTCATGCCTAAACTCAATCACCTTTAATTCCAGACATTTCAAAATAGGTTTTTGCAATATTTCCTGAATAGGCAATAAGAGAAATCATAAGATCCATAAGGCCCATGTGAAGCTTGTGGGTTTCTACCGACTCTTTTCTGAGCTGGCTTATTCTTGCAAAATGACTGACACGATACTTCATATGAAGATCAAGATAGGCCTGTTCCTTTTTCATAACTTTTACCACAGCATCAACATCAGATTCATCAAAAACACTTTTAAGTCTGGAAATCTGTTTCAAGGTTTTCAGCTGAAATTCGGAAAGCTCTTTAAAACCAGCCTCTGAAAAATAAGTTTTTATATTTTTCCTTGTTTCATAAAGTCTTGGCAATGTTTGGGAAATTGTGGAACCTATACTCTCAAGATCCTTTGAAATAGAAATATAAGCATAAGCCTTTGCAACCTTGTTTCTTGGAATATCATTTCTTACAATCCTAAAAAGATAGGAGCTTATTTTTTCTTCTAAAAATCTTATTTCATCACCTCTTATAGAAATCCCTTCAAGGACATTTTTGGAAAAAAACCTTTTATCCTGAGGAGGTTTTTCTTTTATAAACAAAAGAGAACCTGCAATAACCATTTCATTTAAAATTCCAATAATTTTTGAAATTTCATTTTTTACAAGGTCAAGGGCAGCTTCTGGGGGAGGAAGATTATCAGTATCAAGAACCGATTCAAAAACAATTTCATAATCAGATTTTTTATCAGGAAAAATTCTCATAAGAAAAACACTTATAATTCCGCAGAAAGGAAGAAAAATTAAAGCTATTCCAATATTATAGAGAGTATGTGCATTTGCAATTATTCTTGAGGGGGACTCACTAAAAAAAGAAGTTATATATTCAGAAAAAAATGTAAAAGAATGAATCATTGAAAAAAACACCACAGCACCACATGTCTTGAAAAACAAATGTGCTAAAGCTGTTCTTTTTGCTTCTCTTGAAGCTCCAATACAGGCAAGAAGTGCTGTAACACAGGTTCCTATATTGGCACCTATCATCACAGACACAGCAGAGGTAACAGAGATTAGACCTCCTTCAGCCATTACCATTGCAATACCGGTTGATGCAGCGCTGCTCTGGATTACAGCGGTAAAAAGAACACCAACTAAAAGGGAATAAAAAGGAGGTGAAAATTTTTGCAAAAAAACTACTGCTTCAGGACTTTCTTTTAAAGGAAGAACAGCCTGGGACATAAGATCCATCCCATAAAAAAGAAGACCAAAACCAATAAGAGTATTTCCAATATTTTTAAAAACCGCCTTTTTGGAAAATATTTTTAAAAAAAACCCTCCACCCACAAAAAAAACTGAATATTGAAAAATGCTAAAGGCAATTATCTGGGTTGTAAGAGTTGCTCCGACATTTGCACCAAGAATAATGGCAAGGCTGGAAGAAAACCTGACAAGACCTGCCTGAACAAAACCAACAACCATTACTGTGGCTGCAGAATTGGACTGGAACAATGCACTTAAAAATATTCCTGTAAAAAATCCTTTTATTCTGTTTCCTGTAATATTTTTAATTCTTTTCCCAAAACTTGTTCCTGCAAAATTTTTCAAGGCAAGAGTCATGGAATCCATCCCCATGAGAAAAAAGACAAAACCTGCAAACACACTTAATACAACAGGATAAAAAATATTTTTTGACTCAAAGCCAATATTTTCTGGAATATCTTCAAAGCAAAACCCAGGATAAGCAAAAAGAAAAACCACTATAAAAATTAAAATCAAACCTTTAAATTTATCTTTTCTCATAAAACCCTCCATATCTAAAAAACAGCCTCTACCAAAAAGCTGCTATTTGTTATCCGAGCAAAATACATGCCTTTAAACTTACAAAAAACAACCGACTGTTTTTACTAGGAATATTAACAAAAAATATAAAGGCACAAGTTTTGCTAGTTAATAAAAAAGAACCTTTAATAAAAGGTGGGAAAATGGAAACAATAATAGTAACAGATAAAAGTCCTCATATTAGAAAGCTTATTTCACGGGAGTTTGAAGACCTTAACTGTAAAATTAAAAAGGATTTTAACCAGGAGGAAATAATTGAATTTTTAAAATTTCCAACAACTTTTACAATAATTCTTGATCCTGAGTTTTTGACAATAAACCCTTTGATATTTATAAAAAAAATCAATGAAATATCTCCTGAAACCATTATTATAGTTCATGCCTACGATGAATGGAGAGATATTTTTTACCCAAATAAAAAACTTTATTTTGTGGAAAAAAATGCTGAAAGTATTGAAACTGTAAAAAAATTTATTCAAACAACCGCATTTTTGTAAAAATATTATACATTTTTATTTTTACAAATTTTATTTACAATTACATTTAATAAACTTTCAAATATTGACTCTTGCTAAAGGCATAATTATTGCTTAACGTTAATTTAATACAATCATTAAACTCGGAATTATCAAATGCGCATAGGGTTAAGTCTTAAAT
Source organism: Desulforegulaceae bacterium (assembly GCA_034006035.1). Lineage (NCBI taxonomy): Bacteria > Pseudomonadati > Thermodesulfobacteriota > Desulfobacteria > Desulfobacterales > Desulforegulaceae > Desulforegulaceae bacterium. The sequence continues at coordinate 162,309 of JAVETN010000003.1, read as the reverse complement.
TTAAGGTGTTTTTCCTTCTTTCAATTATAGTTTTCATGACTTTTATCTGGGCTGTAAGCATAGTAAGCTATTCAGTTAAAACTGATTCTGCTTTAAATAAAATGGTAAATGAAAATATTGAAACATATAAAGCCGCCAAAAATCTTGAAAACGCTCTTTCAAATCAAAAAGGTTTTTTAACATATTTTTTTGTCGATGAAGAGTACAAATGGCTTGAAGAACTTGGCAAATATATGGAAATTTTCCAAAACGAACTTAACCAGATAAAAGAGCTGGTATCTGACACTGAAGAACTTGAACTCATAGAAAAAATCGAAAAAGATTATGCTCAATATATAAAAACAAAAGATCAAGCAATCAAACTTTATAAATCAAAGATGAAAGAATCGATTACAGACATTCACATACATCAAAGAAAAATGTTTTTCAACCTGCTTGTAAGTTGTGAAAAGCTTTGCGATTACCAATGGAATTCAGTGATTGACCTAAAACAAAAACTTAATTCAAAAGCTGAAACCATGAGAAAACTTACAATAATCTCAATTCTTTTTTTGTGTTTTATTTATTTGGTAATTTTACACTTTATCTCAAAAAAAATACTTGAGCCCATTGCAAAAATTGCAGAGGAATCAGGTACTGAAAGTAATTTAAAATCAAAAAATCAAATTGAACTGATTTCAGAAAATTTAAAAGGAATAAAACAACTCTATGCTAATGCTGAAACAGAACTTACAAAAAGCAGGGAAAGCCTTGAGCAATCGGAAAGACTTGCCCTTGTTGGAAAACTGGCAGCAGGAGTTGCACATTCAATTAGAAATCCCTTTACATCTGTTAAAATGAGACTTTTTTCCTTAAGCCGTTCACTAAATCTTTCATTTACCCATGAAGAAGATTTCCAGGTTATTTCAGATGAAATCGGAAGAATTGATAATATTATTCAAAATTTTCTAGAATTTTCAAGGCTTCCAAAACTTAAAATGGAATATTGTCATACCTATCCAATCATAACCTCTGTTATTCAGCTTCTTGAACACAGACTAAAAACCTACGACGTACACACAAAATACATAAGATCAAGATTCAATCCTGTTATCTTTGCTGATGCAGACAGAATAAGAGAAGCTCTTATAAATATTATAATCAATGCATGTGAAGCCATGGAAAACGGAGGTGAAATTGAAATTTCCGAAGAAATCACAGATGATAATTTTGTCAAAATTAAATTTAAAGACTCGGGCCCAGGAATTTCAGAAGAGGCTAAATCAAATATTTTAAATCCTTTTTTCACTACAAAGGAATACGGTTCAGGCCTTGGGCTTAGTATTGTACACAAAATCATGGCAGAACATAAGGGCATTGTATTTTTTGAGTCTGAAGAAGGAAAGGGAACTGTTTTCATACTAAGTTTTCCCTTAGGAGAAAAGAAAAATGACTGATATTCACATAATTGACGACGATATCCAGCTTGCGAAAAGCTTTTCAAAAATACTTTCAAAAGAAGGATATCTGGTAAAAACATCATTTACCGGGAAAACAGGAATTCAAAGCATATTGGCAGATCCTCCAAAGCTTGTGATTTTAGACATCAAGCTTCCTGATATAAACGGAATAGAAGTCTTTGAAAAACTTAACAAAAAACTTCCAAATCTTCCTGTTATTATTATCACTGCCTACGGAGACACAGAAACAGCAATAGGAGCAATAAAAAAAGGAGCTTTTGACTATATTTACAAGCCTTTTGATATACCTCCAATGTTCGAACTGATAGAAAAAGGAGTGGAATCTTCTAAATACAGAAATTCTCCGGTAATAATAAATCCTGATGAAGAAGAATTTAACAAAGAAGCCTTGATAGGCAACAGCAATGAAATGATAGAAGTGTATAAATCCATTGGGAAAGTGGCTCCAACCGATGCAACTGTTCTTATAAGAGGTGAATCAGGTACAGGAAAAGAGCTTTGTGCAAGGGCGGTTTTTCATCATTCCTCGAGAAGCACAAATCCTTTTATTATAATAAATTGTGTGGCAATCCCTGAAACCCTTCTTGAAAGTGAACTTTTTGGTTATGAAAAAGGGGCTTTTACAGGAGCAGTTCATAAAAAAGTGGGAAAAATAGAACAAGCACATAAGGGAACAGTTTTTCTTGATGAAATCGGAGACATGCCCCTTGAAATTCAGGCAAAATTCTTACGCCTTCTCCAGGAAAAAAGTATTGAAAGGCTGGGAGGAAAAGATCCTCTTTCAGTTGATGTAAGAGTTATTGCCGCAACAAACAGAAATCTTGAAAAAGCAGTTGAAGAAGGAAGCTTTCGGGAAGATCTATATTACAGACTTAAAGTTGTAACAATAACAATGCCTCCTCTAAGGGACAGAAAAGAAGATATTCCCAGTTTAAGCAACTATCTTCTTAAAAAATTTTCCATTGAATCTGAGCTTAACAATCCGGGAATTTCAGACGAAGCAATAAACCACCTGAAAACCTATAACTGGCCCGGCAATATAAGAGAACTTTTCAATATCTTGCAAAAAGCTGTGATTTTCAATATGGGAACCCCCATTAAAAAAGAAGAAATTAACCTCCCCCAAAAAAACCTTGACCAATTAGAGGAAGAAAGCAAAAACAAAATAAACAAACTCAGTGAATGGGTAAAAAACTCTCTTTTGTCTGAAGTAAATGAAAGACCTTATGAAGTCTTGATGGACAAACTCAGTGAGATAATTATTTCTGAGGCCCTTTCCATAACAAAAGGCAATATTTCAAAAGCCTCTAAACTTATTGGAGTTTCAAGACCAACCCTGCATACAAAAATTGAAAAATTCAATATAGAAATAAAAGAATAAAAACCAATTAGTTTTCTATAAATCACCAAAAACAACCAGCAGGAGTTTTTTTGTTGCTATGAACAATCAATTTTGAGCAAAAACCATTTTTTATTCAGGCTCAAAATTGATGTTCAACCCAGCAATTACCTAAAATTCATCCTGTTAAGCTTTTATCTTCCTGAAACAAAGCTTTAATCTTTGGCCAGTTTCTAATTATATTTCTTTTCCAAGTCTCTTTTTTTTATGGCATCGATTTTGCGAACTTAATTATTGAGTAAGCTTTTAAATTTTGACACTAAAAATTAAATTTATAAATTTTCCACCAGGAGGCCCGCCAATGATTAGCACAGATTTACTTCTTGTTGATGACGAAGAAAGATTTCTTCAAACAACTTCAAAGCTTATAAAAAAACAAAAAAAAGATTTCAAAGTAATGACTGCTCCCGGAGGAAAGGAGTGTCTTGAAATTATTAGAAACAACAATATAGATGTGGTTATTCTTGACGTTAAAATGCCGGGAATGGATGGAGTTGAAGTTTTAAGAGAAATAAAAAGGGAAAAACCCCTTATTGAAGTAATCATGCTCACAGGACATTCCACCACTGATTCTGCAATTGAAGGAATGAAGCTTGGGGCTTATGACTATCTTCTGAAGCCCTGCGATATTGAAGCTCTTATTGACAAGGTTCTTTTAGCTGACAAAAGAAAAAAAAATGCGGAAGAAAGAATCACTCAGATAAAATTTCAAAAAACTACAAGCCAAAAAGGATTCTAATTATACTGCGGGCTTTAAAGTAAAGCCCGTTATCCTTGATTTTGCCAGGCCCTTTCCAGACAGATCTTACTCAAATTTCACATCTCCAAACAATTCAATCTTTCCTGGATTAAATTTTCCGTTTTTCTTTATTTAATCAAAGAATTTTGTCTCCAAAACGCAGAATAACAAGATCTGTAAATAACGAAATTGTAAAATATTTTTTTATACTTTGTAAAACTCCTTAACACCGCCACCGCCCCCCAAACGCCAACCAAGATAACATGCTGATATTAATCGAAAATATTTTTTGAAAAACATGGCACTCTCTTTGCTCTTATAAAAGAAAGATTAAGCTCATTTCTTAAAGCTTAAAACTGAAAAGGGGAAATTAAAGTGGAAGAACAAGCTTATAGAAAAAAAATGGGGAAAATGATTTTTACAAGGGTTGTCATGCTTCCTGTAACCCTTCTTCTCCTGGTTTGTGCTGTTATAGTTTTTTACTTTGTTTCATACTCAGGAAAAGAAGTTGAAAACAAATTAATCAGGATAGCCAGTGATCACAGAGACATGGTCGACTCCTTTTTAAATGAAAAATCAGGAATTTTAAAACTTCTTGCAGACAACCACGATTTTGAAGACCTTAAAAATAAAGAGTATTTATTAAAAATATTCAATAACCTCCAATCCCAATCAACAGCCTTTGTTGACCTAGGCGTTTTTGACTCAAAAGGAAACCATGTTGCCTATGCAGGCCCCTACAACCTGGAAGGGAAAAACTACTACAATGAGACCTGGTTTAAGATGGTTGAAAAAAATGGTTTTTTTATTTCCGATGAATTTCTTGGCTTCAGACAAATCCCCCATTTTATAATTGCTGCAAAAAAAGAGGACAACCAAGGCAAATGGTATTTAAGAACTACAATTGATACCCATTTTTTCAACACTCTTGTTTACAGTATAAGAATAGGAAGAACAGGCCATGCTTATATAATAAACAAGGAAGGTGTTTTAAAAACCATGAAAGGAAAAGACGACAACTCAAGTATGGTAAATTATTTTAACCATATTGAAAGCAACAAAGACAATAATCCCTCTTCGTTTTTTGGAGGAGGAATGTCTGGATTTAAATACATTTACTGTGCAGTCCCTCTTTCTGAAGTCAAATGGGCCCTTGTTGTAAGACAGGAGGCTCTTGATGCGTATTTTCCTCTTTTTATGGCAGCCGTGGTTTCTGTTTTAATAATTTTTTCAGGAGGAACCATTGTAGTTGTAACAGGATTTATAATGGCTTCAAACATGGCAAACCGATTAAGAGTTGCCAATGCTGAAAAAAAAGAAATGAAAACCCAACTAATAATCGCAGGAAAACTTGCTGAAGTTGGAGAAATGAGCACAGGAATAGCCCATGAAATCAACAACCCCCTCCAGGTTATCAAATCAGAAACAGCAATGATTGATGAATGTCTTAAAGATATAAACAAAACAGATACTTCAAAAATTAAAGACGAACTTTTCACCTTAACCGACTGTGTTGAGCAAATAAAACTTCAGGTAACAAGATGCGGAAAAATAACAAGGGGCCTTCTTACTTTTGCAAGAAAAGATGAAGCAAGTTTTGAAGCCTTTTCCCTTGAAGAAACAATTCCTGGAATTGTTCATATGGTTGATGAAAAAGCAAGGGTTGAAAATGTAAAAATAATCCAGGAAATTGAAAAAAATCTCCCTTTGATGAAAAGCGATGCCGGCCAGATTCAACAGGTAATTTTAAACCTTTTAAACAACTCGATTTATGCTCTCAAGGGCAGGTCAGACGGGCAAATAAAAATATCCATTAAAAAAGAAAACTCAGATGCAGTAATAATTTTTCAGGACAATGGCTGCGGATTTACCAAAGAAGAGCTTGAAAAAGCTTTTGTGCCATTTTTTACAACAAAGCCTGTTGGTGAAGGCACAGGCCTTGGACTGAGCACAGTCTATGGAATCATCAAAGGACTTGGAGGAGATATGACCCTTACAAGCGAATATGGACAGGGTTCCCAATTTCTAATCAGACTCCCCTTTGATTCAGAAAAAATATAAATATGAAAGATAAGGAGAAAAATTCATGAAACCGGTTGGCAAAAACAAACTAACATCTTTGAAGGAGGCTTAAACAATGGAAAAAGTCAAAGTTCTAATGGTTGATGACGAAGCCAGATTTCGTGAAACAACCTCAAAACTTCTACAAAAAAAAGGTTTTGAAGTTACCATGGCTGAAAGCGGAGAAGAAGCTATTGAAATTGTGAGAAAACAGCCACAGGATGTTGTTGTTCTTGATATAAAAATGAAAGGAATGGATGGCCATGCCGCCCTTTCAAAAATCAAGGAAATCGACTCTGAAATCAGGGTAATAATGCTCACAGGCCACGGCTCAGCAGATTCTGCTGAAAAAGCACTAAAAGAAAAGGCTTTTGACTATCTTAGCAAACCTTGTGGAATTGATATCTTGTCAATGAAAATCAGAGAAGCCTATGACGACAGGTATCACCTTGAAAAGAAAAAAGAAAAAAAAGCTTTTGATGTAATGACATGGATTGAAAACTATTCCTCTGTTTCCATGAATGCAACTGTAAAAGAAGCTATGACCATTCTTCTTGCCTCTTTTAAGCCCTCACTTACAAGCGAATCTTTTATTGTGTCGGGACATAGATCAATAATTGTAATGAACGACAAACAAGAACAAATCGGTCTTCTAACAATTTATGATCTTCTCGAGTCAATAAGGCCTGGCTACCTCTCAGCTCCAAAACCTTCAATGGCTGATTCAGTTCAGTATTCAAGCATGTTCTGGGACGGTCTTTTCACCCTTCAGACAAAAAAAATAGAAAATAAAAAGGTCAGTGAACTAATGTCTGAAAAACCGCCTATAGTAGATAAAGACGCAAACCTCATGGAGGTGGCTGACTTGATTTACACAAGCGGAAGAAGAAGGGTACTTGTAAAAGATAAGGACAGGGTGATTGGAATAGTCAGAGAGCAGGATATTTTCTTTGCAATGATAAACATTATTGTCTGATCAAGACTATAATATAAGAGGGAGTTAAAAATGGAAAACACTAAAAAAGAGAAAGCAACGGGATATGACAAGTATGTTGACTGGAAACTTTTTATTATCCCGGTGGTGTTATTGTTTGTAGTCCTTTTCATGCCTACACCTTATGGAATGAAAGATGTTGGGACAGAGTATGCTATAGGCCCTAAGGTAGTGGTAAACCATGTAACAGAAAAAGTTTTTAAGGTAAAAGCATCGGATGCCGAACAATGGCAGCTTTTGACGGGAAGAATGATGGATCAAAACATGCAGATGGGTGCAATGTCAAAAGCAAGGTTTTTAAAAAGAGATGCAAAATGGTGCAAAAAATACAAAATTGATTGTGATTCACAAAACTTAGCAAAAGCCCATAAATTTGTTGAAGCAAATTTTACTGAGGAATCTTTTTCAGCTCTTTCACAAGAACTTCTTGATTTAAGAAGAGATGTTTTAAAATATGAAGATCTTTCAGTAAAAGACAGGGCTGCCGCAGATAAAAGTGCCTGGAAAATCAAGGTTTCAATAGGGGTAACAATTTTCATAGTATTCTGTTTTTTTACAGAATGTATCCCTCTTCCAGCAGTTGCTTTCTGCATAGGCCTTATTTTTATGTTTACCAATGTTGTAACACGTCAAGAAGTTGCCATGCTCTACTGGAGTGATGCCTGTTGGTTTATCATGGGTAGCTTGATGTTTGCTGTGGCATTTGTCAGAACCGGTGTAGACAAGCGAGTCTGCCTTATGATGTTCAGAAAACTTGCAACCCCCAATGTGAAATGGATTACTCTTATATTTTTTCTTATAATCTCGCCTCTTGCTGCATTTATTTCAGATCATGCACTTGCAGCAATGTTTTTGCCTATTGGTATTCTTTTATACGAAAACAGCCTTACAAAAGATGTGCCTTCAGATCCCGAACTTGGAAAAATGCTTATGATTGGTATTGCCATGGCATGTAATATCGGTGGATTTGGAGCTCCCTCAGGCGGTGCCAGAAACGTAATAATGATGACCTATCTTGAAGATATGTTTGGCTTCAACATTGGTTATTTTGAGTGGGTAACCTATGCAATGCCATTTGTAATAGTAATGATGCCAATAACATGGTTGGTTTTAAACTGGAGATTTAAACCACTGGTTACAGATCTTGGACCTGCCATGAGGCATCTTCAAAGCGAAATTGATAAAATGGGACCCTGGAACAAGCATCAGATAATTGCCCTTATCATTTTTGTTATCATGGTTTTTGGATGGTTTACTGAAAAACTTTTTTACACCTCAGGAATTATTCCAGTACGGCTTGGAATAGGTGTAATTGCTATTGCAGGTGCTGTTGCCTATATAATGGCAGGAATTGTTAACTGGAGGGATTATCAGGAAGGAGTGGACTGGGGTGTTGTATGGCTTTATGCAGGTGCAATTATTTTTGGACGTACACTTGACTCCACAGGTGCTGCTTACTGGATGGCAAGATCAGTTCTAGACCTGCTTGCTCCTTTAGGAATAAACAGCGGTGCTCCTCTTATGCTTGTAAACAACGGACTTACAGCAATAATGACAAACCTTATGGCAGACGGTCCTGCTGCTGCTGCAGTTGGTCCTATCTCTCTTAACCTTGCAGCTCTTGCACATCCCGGCACATCATTTCTTCCTTTTATAGCCATGAGTACTGCCTGTGCATCTTCATTTGCATACCTTCTTATTATAGGTACTCCTCCAAATGCAATTGTATATGCCAGCGGTTATCTTGAGCCCAAGGATTTTTTAAGAATCGGTGGAATCATGTGGGTTGTTGCAAACGTAGTTCTCCTGGCTCTTACCATGGTTTACTGGGGAATGAGAGGCTTTGGCGGACTTCCCGGATTTTAAAATTTAAACAAATTAACTTTAAACAAGGGCCTTTTAAATTAAAGGCCCTTCCAAAAAGAGGATAAAATGGAAAATAAAAAAAAATCTGAAAAATTATTCTACTACAAGAACGGAAAGCTCTGGTTTTCTAAAAAAGCTGAAAGAAAAATTTTCTTTTTCATGACAATTATAATGCTTGGGACCGGAGTTGGCTATCTTGTTTTAAGCCTCTAAAAAAGAACTCAAATGTTTTTTACTCGCCATTATAAATGGAAGAAAAAGCAAAGATTACTCAAGCTGTTTCAGCAATATCTGATCAAATAAATCTTCTTTGCCCTAAAAGTTGCAATAGAAGCTGCAAGAGCTGGCGATGCCGGCAGAGGATTTGCTGTTGTTGCCAATGAAATAAAAGCAACCCAAGACATAAAAAACAAGGAGTAGAAAAATGAATCAGCTTACAATAAAAAGTTATATTGATACACTTTCGACAATGATAAAAAATCCAGGGGCTTTTTTTGAAAATCTTCCAAAAAATATAAGCCTTAAACCTCCTTTTTATTTTTTATGTATTTCCTGTTTTTTTTCAGCAATAGTTTTTATTTTTTCAACATCTGTAGCAGACTATATAGCTATTACAGGCTCCATATACTTTATCAATGCTGTAGGAATGACATTGATTGCAGCATTTTTTGCATTTACTGCTATTCTTGTAATCACACCTGACAACGCAGATTATAAAAAATGTTTTTCAATTTTTGCTTATTCAGCAGGTACAACAATAATTGGAGCCGGCATCCCTTTTTTTCTCTGGTTTGCTGAAGTCTGGAAATGGTGGCTTATAGGAAAAGGGCTCAAAACAAATATCAAACTGACTAATATTCAAACATTAATTGTAATAGCTGTTTCCATAGGATCGGTTCTTTTTCTCTTTTCTTTGTTCACCAGACTGTCAGCTGCTGGAAACTGAAATGGAGATTTTAAACCTTGACAACTCTAAGGATAAGCCAAAGATAATAGTTTTATGGCATATCTATTGCTATATAATAAATTAAGGGATGATTTTTTATTCATTAATTTATGAGGTGGAAAGATGAAAAATTTTAAAAAATATGAAAATACCTATACAAATTCTCTTGAAAAGCCAGAAATTCTGGTCGGAGGGGATGCTGTATCAGATGAAATAATAAATCAAATTAAAAATATGGGCATGACTCCAATAAAATCTTCAGCTGCAAATATTGTTTCCTTTTCAATTGACTTAAGCTCCAATTGTATTGTTCTTGACTATAAAAATGCCAGTGATGCCATTGTTTCACTTTTAAAAATACTAAGGCTGAAGCCTTACACAAAAATAATTGTTGCAGCAGAAATATTAAGCCTTTCTGAAGCCATGGAAATTATTGATTTAGGAGCTGTTGACTGTTTTATAAAACCTATTGATTACAAAGAGCTTGAATGGAGAATTTCTGAGGTAATTTCAGAAAATTTTTTTACAAATATTGACTTAAAATCCCATGAAACAACTGATCATATGAGTGTTTAATTTAATATTATAAATTTATTTTTCTGCCTCTTGCAGTCAGCTTAAATCTTTAAATTGTATCTTAAAAATATCCATCCCCCTTAAACTTCCGATCTGAAGTTACTTCCTCCCCCATAATTCAGATCGGAAGTTTTTTATTGTCTTTAAAAAAATATTTTCTTTAAACTATTCACAATAAATGTTTCAATCAATGTTTCATTTTGAATTAAAGTTGGGCAAAACTTAAAGATACTCTTTTTATAAAAGAAAAACCAAGGTGAAACATAATGAACCCGCTAACTTCGCCTCCCATAGCTAGAGGCTTGTTCCAAAAAGGAACAAATTTAGAAAAACTTTTTGATGCTTTTGATCATCCTATTATTATCCTAGATAATGAGCTCAATCTGGTTTTTTTTAATTCAAAAACAAAAACAATTTCTGATCTTTCCCTTGAAAAAGCACTGGGCCTCCCGTGCAGATATTTTTTAAAAACCAGGCATTGCGGCCATGAATGTCCTTTAAAAAAACCTGAAACAAAAATGGAAAACAACTTTATTGAAACAGATATTTTAAATTCCTTCAGACAAATAATTCCTGTAAAAATTCTTTTTTCAGAAATTTACGATTCTTCAGCAAATAAACAAGGCTATATCCTCATTGTAAAAAAACCGGAAAAAGAAAAAAATAAAACAAAAAATTATCAAGAGGATTTAAGTTTTTCAAGCATAATAGGAAGAAGTCCGGAAATGGCTAAAATTTACAGACTTCTTCCTGTGCTTGCCCAAAGCGATGCTTCAACTCTTATCACAGGTGAAACAGGTACAGGAAAAGATCTTCTTGCTGAAGAAATGCACAGGGCATCTGAAAGATCTGAAGGCCCTTTTATAAAAGTTAATTGCGGTGCACTTCCTGAGACACTGCTTGAAAGTGAACTTTTTGGACACAACAAAGGAGCCTTTACAGGTGCTGTTGAAAACAAACCCGGAAGATTTAAGCTAGCACATAATGGAACTCTTTTTCTCACTGAAATTGGGGATCTTCCCTTGACCCTTCAGGTAAAACTGCTGACTTTTCTTGATGATAAAGTGGTATATCCCCTTGGCAGCACAAAAGGATTCCAAGCAAATGTCCGGATAATTGCAGCAACCCATAGAAATCTTGAACAAATGGTAGGAGAAGGTAACTTCAGGCAGGACTTGTTATTCAGACTTAATGTGGCAAGAATTCACCTTCCCCCATTAAGAGAAAGAGACGACGACCTTCTCCTTCTTCTCAACCATTTTCTTAAAAAATTCAATGAATCTTTAAATAAAAAAATATCTGGTTTCAACTCCCGGGCAAAATCAATTCTGGTTAAATATACTTACCCCGGCAATGTAAGAGAAGTAAGAAATATAATAGAATATGCGGCAAACGTCTGCCAAAATTCAAAAATTGCCCCCCCAGATCTTCCAGCATATATTCAGCACAGGGACAAACCTTCAAAAGACACAACATCCGGGTCAGAAGAAGTGCTAAAACATAGCAACCCAGACAAATCGGAACAAAAAGAAACAACAATTGAAACAGCAAGCTTTTCATCCTTTCCAGAAATTGAAAGAAAACTTATCATAGATGCTCTTCTAAAATCAGGGGGAAGCAAATCCAAAGCAGCAGAAATCTTAGGCTGGGGAAGAACCACCCTGTGGAGAAAGATGAAAAAATATGAGATCGGATAAAAAACAATGGCTGAAAAAATAATCATACCAATATCAGGAAATGAAATTGCTCCAAGATTCGACTTGGCAACAGAAGTGCTTATACTTTTCAAAGAAAAAGGTGAAGAAAAGCCCGAGGAAAAAATAATAGTTCTGCCCCAGGCTTCCGCTGACAAGCTCTGTCATCTGATTCTTACAGGAGGAATTGAAACCCTTATCTGTTGCGGAATAGAAGATGAATTTTACCAATATCTTAACTGGAAGAAAATAAAAATCATTGAAAATGTGGCAGGTTCTTTCAGAAAAGCATCTAAAAGATTTTTTAATGGAAAACTGAAAAACGGGGATATTCTCCTTAAAAAAAGAATAGAAGGAAAGGAAGTAAATGAAAAAAACCTTTATGAATAATCTTTTTTATTTTTTCAAAACCCCTCCTGAACATTTAAGGCAGCCTTACAGATATGTGAAAATGAAAAGAAGCATAGCCTTTCTTTTCACAATGATAACCATTTTACCCCTAACTATAATGGCAATAATAAATTATCATCAATATAAAGAAAGCCTTCAAAAAGAAATAAAAGCACCCCTTCACAATATTCTTAATGATATAAAATACGCCTTTGAAATCTTCATTGAAGAAAGGCTTTCGACTATAAGATTTATTTCCAATGCATATTCCCATGAAGAACTCCAGAATCCTGATACTATAAAAAAAATTTTCAAATCTTTAAGAAACGAGTTTTCAGGATTTGTTGATCTAGGTGTTATCAATGAAGACGGAATCCTTCAAAGCTATGAAGGCCCCTATAAACTCCTTGGAAAAGACTACTCCCAACAGGATTCTTTCAAAGAAGTAAAAGTAAGAGGAACCTATATCAGCGATGTTTTTATGGGATACAGAAAGTTTCCCCATATAGTTTATGTCGTTGAAAGAGTTACAGACCAGGGAAAAACCTGGTATTTAAGGGCAACTATTGACACAGAAAAATACGAAGAACTTGTCAATTCAGTCAATCTCGGCCCTGAAAGTGACGCTTTTATTTTAAACAAAAATAAAATTCTTCAGACATCATCAAGGTATTACGGCAATGTAATGGAAAAATGCCTTCTTGATCTGCCGGAGAATATCCATGGTACTTTTATAACTGAAATTACAGATCCTAAAAAAAGACAGGTTCTTGCCGGGCTAACAAGGGTTCACTCAGACTATATAATTGTAATAGTCAAACCAAAATCACTGCTTCTCAATTCATGGTACTCCTTAAAAAGTGAAATATTTTTTATTCTGGGAATAAGCATTCTTATAATTGTAATTGCCTCAATGAAACTTTCAAGCCTTGTCACAAATAGAATAAAAACAGCTGATGACAGAAGAGAGACTGCAATGAAACAGCTTCAGCACACCCAGAAACTATCTTCAATAGGTCGCCTTGCAGCAGGAGTTGCCCATGAAATAAACAACCCCCTTGCCATAATCAATGAAAAAGCAGGTCTTATGAAAGACATTATTTCTTTTTCAAAAGATTTTGAATTAAAAGATGAGTTTTTAAAGCACAATAACTCAATCATAAATTCAGTTTCAAGATGCAGTTCAGTTACTCACAGGCTTCTTGGATTTGCAAAAAAGTTTGATATTAATTTTGAAAAACTGGACGTAAATTTCATAGTTAAAGAAGTCCTTGGATTTCTTGAAAAAGAAGCGTCATTCAGACAAATCGAGCTTTTGCTTGACCTTGATCCTAAAAATCCTCAGATTTTTTCAGACAAGGGACAGGTTCAGCAGGTTTTTTTAAATATTATGACAAACGCCGTGGCAGCCGTTAACACTGGTGGAAAAATAGAAATCAGCTCCTACTACCTTTCTGAACAAAAAATGGTTGGAATAGACTTCAAAGACAATGGATGCGGAATAAATGAAGAAATTAAAAAGCATATTTTTGATCCATTTTTTACCACAAAACTCGGACAAGGCTCAGGCCTTGGGCTTTCAATAACCTATGGAATAGTAAAAAAGCTGAAAGGCAAATTAAGCTTTACCAGCAAAGTAAATGAAGGAACAAAGTTCACTATCCTTCTTCCCGAAGAAGAGACCTATGAATCAATGTCAGAGGAGGAATAAGTTTGAAAAAAATATTACTTGTTGATGATGAATATGAATTTGTCCAAACTTTGGCTCAAAGGCTTAAACTAAGGGGCTATGAGGTTACAACTGCACTCAGCGGAGAAAATTGTCTTGAAATCTTTTTTTCAAAATCTTTTGATCTAGTTGTTCTTGATCTTATGATGCCTGGTATGAGCGGGCTTGAAGTGCTTGCTGAACTAAAAAAAATTGAAAGTTCTCTTCCAGTAATTCTTCTTACAGGACACGGGTCAACAAAAGAAGGAATGGAAGGAATGAAACTTGGAGCTGAAGATTATTTAATGAAACCCCTTGATATTAATCAGTTAACAAAAAAAATTAAAGAAATTTTCAAATAACAAAATCTTAAAATCCCGGATTTATGCTTTTGATTTACTAAATTTGGCACTAATTTTGCTGTACTCTAAGCAGTGATCAACCTGGAAACCAGCAAGAAACACAAAATCAGTACCGGGAGAAATTTAAATGCCAATAATAAGCATATTTTCAGACAAATATTCAGGGGCTTTAGAATTAGTAAAAAAGCTGGGAAAAAATCACGGGTATAAAATTATAACTGACAATGAGATTGTTGAAGCCGCTGCAAAAATATTCAATGAAAATAAAGATACTTATAAAAAAGTTTTTTTAAATCCTCCTTCTTTTTTCAACAGCTTTACCAGAGAAAAGGAAAAATCCCTGGCAGAACTTAAAGTTTCAGTATCAAAGCTTATTGGGGACGATCAGATATTTTACGGATTTTCAAGCCTTCTTCTTCCCAAAAAAATAAACCATCTCATAAGAATACTTATAATTGCTGAACACCAGCACAGAATTGAAAATGCAGCCAGTTTGGGAATAAGTAAAGAAAATGCAAAAAAAGAAATTCTTGATTCTGATGAAAAAGCAGATGAATTCTCTTATTATATAAAAAACTCAGGTCCATGGAACCCATCACTATATGATATGGTGGTTCCAATGGATAAAACAACAACAGAAAGAGCATATAAACTTATTTCAAGCTACCTTGGTAATCCTCTTCTCCAATTTTCAAATTTATCAAAAAAACATATTAATGATTTTAAACTTGAATCAAATCTTGGGTTAGAGCTTTGCAAACAAGGCTTTGATCTTGATGTTGATGCCCAGGGCAGTGATATCACTCTTATAATAAACAAAAAAGTTCTTTTTCTTTCCAAACTTAAAAGCGAACTTAAAAACGCTGCAAAAGCAATTGATGGAGTTTCAAATGTTAAAATAAAAATAGGACAGAACTTTTATAAGCCAGATATTTTGGCAGATCGAAATTTTAAAAGACCCCACAAGGTCCTTCTTGTTGATAAAGAGGCTGATTTTATCCAGACACTTTCAGAGCGGCTTGCCATAAGAGACCTGCCTTCATTCCCGGTTTCAACAGGAAGGGAGGCTATTGAAATAATAAAAAGAGATCATCCCGAGGTTATTATTCTTGACCTGAATTTACCTGGATTTGACAGATATGAGGTTTTGAAAGAAACCAAGAAAAAAAGCCCGGGAACTAAAATTATTATTCTTACAGGTCATGGAAATCAAACTGAAAGACAAAGATGTATGGAACTAGGAGCCTTTGCCTACCTTGAAAAACCAGCAGACATTGACTTGCTTACAAAGATTATGAAAAAAGCATATAAAAATATTCACAAAAACACTGGGCTGAACTAAAGTTTTAAACAAAAATTGCAGGGCAGGAGAATTCCTGCCCTGACTTGCGTAATTGGTCCTCTAACAAGTTCCGAGGAATAAAAAATTTTATTTTTTATGCAATCATACCCCCATCACACACAATCAATGAACCTGTTGTATATGAAGCAGCATCTGAAACAAGATATAAAACCGCTCCTGCCATATCTTCAGGATCTGCAATTCTTCCAAGGGGAATCTGGGAAACTATCATTTTCTTTAAATTTTCATCACTTGTAAGAGCACTTGCAAATTTTGTATCTGTAAGTCCAGGAAGAAGAGCGTTTACTCTTATTTTATGGGGAGCAAGTTCCCTGGCAAATGCTTTTGTAAGAGAAATAAGAGCTGCCTTTGAAATCGAATACATTCCCTGAAAAGCTGCAGGACGAACTCCATTTATTGAAGAAACATTTACTATGCTTCCTCCTCCGTTTTCCCTCATAAGCTTTGCAAATTCAACTATTGTAAAAAAAGGGCCTTTCAGGTTTACATCAAAAATCTTGTCCCAGGCCCATTCTTCAGCATCAATCATATCACCAAAATATGGGTTTGCAGCTGCGTTATTTACTAAAATATCAAGTTTTCCGTATTTTTCTTTAACTGATTGAACAAGAGCTTTTATCTGATCAATTTCGCCCATATGACAGGCCATTGATTCAGCCTGACCGCCTTTTGTCTTGATATCGTTTTCAACTTTTTGAAGAGCATCTATTTTTCTGCTCACCAAAATAATTTTTGCACCATTCTCGCTTAAGCAATGTGCAATAGCTTCTCCTATTCCCCGGCTTGCTCCTGTTATAAGAGCTACCTTATTTTCAAGTGAAAACCCGGCCATTTTGCCTCCTTGTTTATGTTTATCTTTTTTTAAATTTGACAGCTGAAACAAAGTTTTTACTTTTTATAAATTACAATTTGGAATTATCAATAATTTTACCAGAAAGCTTTTCAAGAATATTGACTGCATGAATAAGCATTCCAAATCTTTTGTCCTTGGTATACCCAAGAAAAAACCTCTTGTATATCTGCTGGGCAATTACAGCCAACCTAAAGGTTCCAAAACATAGATAAAAATCAAAATTATCCATGTTTCTGCCTGTTTTTTCCCCATATCTTTCTATCATTTCATTTCTTGTTAAAGCACCTTCAATATCTGTTGGCATGGTTTTTAAAAGCTTGAATTCATCTGAATCATTCCTGTCAATCCAATAACCCAGAGAACTGCCAAGATCCATCAGCGGATCTCCATATGTTGCCATTTCCCAGTCAAGAACCCCGATTATTTTCATGGGATTGTCTTTATCAAGAACAACATTATCAAATTTATAATCATTGTGAATTATTGAGGGAGAATCAGTATCTTTGGGCTGCCTGTCATTGAGCCATTCCATAACCTTTTCAAATCCAGGAGCATCGTCTGTTTTAGCATTTACATATCTTCTGCTCCAGCCTTCAACCTGTCTTTGAACATAGCCTTGAGGTTTTCCAAGAAATGAAAGATTATTTTTTTCAACATCTATTGAATGAAGTTCAACATGAACATCAAGAAGTTTTTTACATAAATTTCCTGCATCTTCAGAGCTTAAATCAAGGCCTTTGGGAAGCTCCTTTCTCAAAATTATCCCTGATATTTTTTCCATTATATAAAAGGGACAGCCCATTATTGATAGATCTTCTGTGTATGCCAATGGTGTGGGGCAATATGGAAAAAGCGGCTTTAAAGCTGTTAAAATTTTATATTCCCTTCCCATATCATGGGCTGATTTTATATCAGCTCCTTTTGGCGGTCTTCTTAAAACCATTTGCTTTCCATTGGATTCTATCAAGTAGGTAAGATTGGAAAAACCTCCGGGAAATTGCTTTACATAGATATCTCCATCTATCCCTTCAACATTTTCCCTTAAAAACTCCCTAATCTTTTCATGGTCAAGCTCTTCTCCTTTTCTTACATCAACTGCCTGATCTTCCATTTTTGAACCCCCTTAAATTATTTTTGGCTCAGCAAGAACAAAGGATTCAACAAATCCTATAACATAATCAGCAAACTCATCAGGGCCTATCTTTCTTGATTTGTACTTCCACTTTTTAAGATACCAGTCCTGTTGCATGGACTTGATTATACTTGCTGTCAAAAAATGATTTCTTTTTTTAAAAACACCTTGAATTTCTCCAAGCTTTAAAATATCAACCACAACTTTTTCAGTATGTGCCTCAAGTGCTCTTGCCTCCTCCAGTTCTTTTTCATTCAAACTTCTTGCTTCCATAAAAGTGAAAAAAAACCAGGGTCTTGCCACCTCACTTAAGAAAATATGAGCTTTTATTACTGCTCTAAGCTTTCCAAGAGGATCAGGAGAAGTTGATTCAAAGGAATCCAGAATATTTTTTACCATTGCTCTTCCCTGTTTCTGGATTATATGAAGCAAATCCTCCTTATTTTTAAAATATGCATAAAGGGCTCCCATACTTAAATTAACTTCCCTGCTTAAGTCTCTCATTGTCATTGCCTGAAAGCCCTTTTTGGAAGATATTGAAAATACAGCGTTAAAAATTTTATAAAGATTTTCCACTGCCCTTTTTTCATTCTTTATTTTTATACTTTCCTGATTTTGATAAAAAACCTCTTTGCAAAGGGTGTTTTTTGAAGTATCAAATCTTTTTTTAAATTCTGTAAAATCAAACTCTTCCACTTTTTTATTTCCTTTTTAATTTGGGGTTTATATTTATTAAATACAATTGTTCAATTATAACTGAATAGTCAGATTGAAAATAAGAATAAACATAAACTTTTCCCAAAAGAAAATTATCTTATAACTTTTCCTTCATAGGTTCTAAGCATTCTCCTGGCTAAAGATGACTTGTGAACCTCGTCTGCTCCGTCATAAATCCTTGCAGCTCTTTCATGCCTGTAAAAATATGCAAGAATTGTATCATCTGTCATCCCAAGTCCTCCATATGTCTGAAGTGCTCTATCAATTACTTTGTTCATTGTATTTGCAACAACAAATTTTATCATTGAAACAGCATCTCTTGAGGCTGAAGCACCGTATTCATCTATCTGCCATGCTGCATTCAAGGTAAGAAGTCTTGCCGCCTGAATTTCAGCAGCTGATTCTGCAACCCAGTTCTGAACTGTCTGTTTTGAGGCAAGGGTTTTACCATCAGCTGAAATTACTCTGGAGTTTGCCCTTGAACACATAAGATCAAAGGATCTTTTGCATATCCCAAGCCATCTCATGCAATGATGAATTCTTCCTGGCCCAAGTCTGTCCTGGGCTATTACAAAACCATGGCCTTCAGGCCCTAAAAGATTCTTTTGAGGAACCCTGCACGACTGATATAAAATTTCTGCATGACTTGCATATCCGCTTCC
Source organism: Desulforegulaceae bacterium (assembly GCA_034006035.1). NCBI lineage: Bacteria > Pseudomonadati > Thermodesulfobacteriota > Desulfobacteria > Desulfobacterales > Desulforegulaceae > Desulforegulaceae bacterium. The sequence goes on along the minus strand of JAVETN010000003.1, from coordinate 143,387 downwards.
TTCATGGCCCATTACAGGAATATTTCTTACAAGATTAAAGCCCTTGGTTTCTGTTGGAACAATTATCATGCTTGCCTGAAGATATTTTGAAGCTTCAGGATTTGTCACAGCCATTACTATGGCAAAATTTGACCCGTCAGCAGAGGTTGTATACCATTTGTGCCCGTTGATTAGATAATCATCCCCGTCTTTTACAGCAGTTGTCTCAAGCATTACAGGATTTGAACCCGGCATATCCACTTCTGTCATTGAAAAACAGCTTCTTATATCCCCCCTTACAAGAGGTTTTAAATATTTTTCCTTTTGCTCTTCTGTCCCGTATTTATGTAAAATTTCAACGTTTCCCGCATCAGGAGCCTGGCACCAAAAAACATAATGTCCAAGAGGAGAACGCCCAAGAGCCTCTGAAACAAGTCCATGCTCAACCATGGAAAGTCCCATCCCTCCGCAGTCTTCAGGGAAATTAGGGGCCCATAATCCCATTTTTTTAGCCATTGCCTGCTTTTCTTTTATAGCCGGCTCCATTTCATTAAAATCTCCCATCACAAATTCAGGCTCAAGTGGAATAAGTTCCTTGTCAATAAACTCGTTTATTGTATCCACTATAAGTTTAATTTTATCCGATATTCTAAAATCCATCTTACTCCTCCTTGATTATCTGTAGGTAATAAGGTCTTTGTCATTTTCCAGCTCAAAATGAGCCGAACAATTAAAACTTCTTAATAAAAATCTGTTTGAGTTCCTATTGAACCTTCCTTTTGAGCTTACAATAGAAATTGAGCAGTTTTTTATTCCCCATCCAATCTTGGCTGCTTTAAAAGGATGAACCTGGAGAGTATTTTCAAGAAGTGCTGAAATTGCCCCTCCTGAAGTAAAAACTGCAATTTTACCTTTTCTTTCTTTTAAATCTGATACCTCCTCAAAGGCTTTTAAAACCCTATGAGAATATGTTTCATAGGCTTCAACTCCATAACCAGAAAATTCACCGCTTATCCAATCCTCAACCAGCCTGGAAAAAAAAACCTGAAATTTTTTTTTATCTTTTGAAAGCTCAACTAAATCGTATGATTTTTCCGGTTCTTTTTGTCTATAATAATCAAGACTGGCATTTATAAGATCTGTATGACTATACTCATTGAAACCTTTATTTATTTCTACTTTTTTACCCTTTTCCCCCATTCCTTCTAAGGTATGGACAGCAGTATCAACCTGTCTTTCCAAAGAACCTGAAAAAATTGAATCAAAGGTTGTTTTGGTTTGTTTAAAAAATTTTCCAAGAATCTGGGCTTGTTTTATGCCGATTTTTGAAAGTTCGTCATAATCTGATTCCCCAAATGAAGCCTGGCCATGGCGGATAACATAAAGAAGAGGCATTAAATTTTCCTTTGTAAACCAATAAATTATCTCTTTTTTTTCTAAGATTTATAAAACTTTAAATCTTAGAAAATTTTATGTCAACAAAAAAACGAACGAACGTTCGATTTTTTTGTTGATAAATTTTCATTCCTGTATAAAATATAAATAAGAGATTTTTTAAAAAACTTAGACTTGCTTTATTCAGACAAAACTAATTTTTAAAATATTAATCGCTAAAGTATTAAATTAGCTTTGTCTGACAACTGACAAAGGATTAAAAATGAAAATACTTGTAACAATAAAACCGGTTTTTGAAGAAATTCAAATGACTGACCCAGCTATTTTAAAAAACAACTTTTCATTAAAAAACCCGGATTTGAACTTTAAAATAAACAGATTTGATGATCATTCACTTGAAGAAGCTCTTAAATTAAAGGAAAAAGACAATAGTATTGAAATTCATACAATTTCTGTGGGAACAGAACCTAGCCTTGAAATTCTAAAAAAAACCATTGGAAAAGGTGCGGATAAAGGGATTTTGATTCAAACTGAAATAAAAAATGCAAATGACCCTGATTTTGTATCAAATGCAGTAAAAAACATTTTCATGGAAAATGACTATAAAATGATTTTCAGCGGAATGATGTCAGAAGATATGATGAACGGAACAACAGGTCTTTTAACAGCTTCAAAACTTTCCATTCCCTCTGTTTCAGGAGTGACTTCCATTGAAAAAATTTCCAAAAATAAAATAATTGTAAAAAGAGAACTTGAAGGCGGAGCTTCACAAAGGGCAGAACTTGCACTTCCATGTATTTTAAATTTTCAGGCCGGGATAAACAAGCCTGGATATCCAAATGTATTAAGAATGCTAAAAGTTGATGAATCAACCCTTGTTGTAAAAAATATTGAAAGCCTGGAATCAAAAATCAGTTTTGAAACAAAAGAACTTAAACTGCCTTCCAAAACAAGAAAAGGTGAAATACTTAAGGGAAGCATAGAAGACAAAGCAAAGGCTTTTCTTGAAATTTTAAAACAGAAAAAAATTCTTTAAGGAAAAAAAATGAATAAAAAAATAATTTTAGTCTGTGACAGTATGGAAAATAGAATTGAACAGGCAAAAAAACTTATAAATTTCGGACAAAATCTTAATATTTATACAAAAGAAGAAATACTTCTTGTTGTTTTCAATGAACCCGATATTAAAGAGTTTTCAAGTAAAATTGATTTTAGATCTATTTTAAATATAAAAACCGGTTTAAAAGATCATAATCCAGATGAAATAGGTTTCTGCCTTGAAAAAATCATTGAAAAAACAGACTTTTCTTATCTCTGCTTTGACTCTTCCACCAAGTCCCTTGAATCAGCTTCTTTTATTGCTGGTAAATCTAAGGCATCAATAATTACAAATATTTTAAAAATTGAAGCAAAAAACAAGTTTTCAAGGATGATTTTCAATTCCAAACTTGAAGCCCTGGTAAAAAACAAGAAAAAAAAAGCTGTATTAACTGTTTCAGGTTCAAGTTTTGAAAAAAACCCTTCTCCTTTTTCAAAAGAAAGTTTTGAAGAAACAGAAATAAAACCAAAAACATCGGGGGTTGAGATAGTTGAAACAATGTCAAAATCTGAAAGCTCCTCTCTTGATAACGCAAAAATCATTCTCTCCATAGGAAGGGGACTGAACTCAAGTGAAGAAATTGAAAAAATTTTTGAAGTTTCAAAATTAATACCGAATTCAGCTGTAGGCTGTTCAAGACCCATTGTTGACGAAGGGCTTCTTGGGTATGAAAGACAAGTTGGAATCACAGGAAGAACTGTTTCTCCCAAAGTGTATTCAGCTTTTGGAATTTCCGGCTCTTCCCAGCATATTTATGGAATGAAAGATTCTGAATTTGTTATTTCTGTTAATAGTGACCCCTACTCATCTATTTTCAGCCATTCAGATCTTTGTATTGTTGAAGATGCTTCTTTATTTCTTGAAATCCTTAAACAGGAGCTTGAATAAAAAAATCTTCATTGACAAAAAACAATAAAATATTTTATACAATATCCAAACTTTGGGTAACCAAAGATTGTATCACTTATCTTAAGAAGATATAGGTCTTCCAAACTTACTTAAAGACTTATCTGTTTTTTGTCTTTGATTTAAAAAAACTAGATTTAATCTTCCTCCTTCCCGGTCAGGTTATCCACTGACCGGGAATCCCCTTTTTTTACAAAATCCAATTTCCTTTTAAAAAAACTAATTTAGTTCTTTAATAAGTTTACCAAAGATATTGGAACAGAAAATAATTTCTTTAAAAATCATTGGGTTTTACTTTCCCATGGTTGAATTAAATGAAAAAAGCACTATTGTTATAACTAGTAAAAAGTTTTAGGACAAAATCAGTTTGTATTAAAGTTTGATTTTCAAATTAATAACAACCTGGATTAAGCAATTTTCAAGTTTGGAATAAAAAAATATTTTAATGCAGCAGGTAATCTTATGTTCAAAAAAAAATTTGATTTCAATAGCAAAACTTACCGCTCTGCAGATTTTCCAAACCTTTCAAGGGAAATCCAGCTTTTTTTCAGTCTTTTAAATCCAATCCCCGGAGATTCAATTCTTTCAATAGGTTCAAATTCCCACGAAATTTTAAAGGCCTGCCTTGAAATAAATCTTGACTTAACTCTTACAGATCCGGAAAAATCAAAGCTTCAAATTGCACAAAGAGAATTTTCACATAAAATTTCATATCATCAAAGTGAAGCAGAAGATCTTCCCTTTGATGATAACAGCTTTGAATATTCCTTTTTTTTCAATTCCCTTGGAAATACAAAAGATCCTGTAAAAGCACTGGAAGAATCATTTCGTGTTACAAAAAACTATGTTTTCATAGGAGTCACAAACAGATTTGCAATCAAAGGGGTTCAAAAAACAATAAAAGGGTTTTTATTCCCTGAATCACACAAACTCAAACTTTTCAGTATTTTTGAAATAAAACAGATAATAAAAAATCTTTTAGGCGATGTTCCTGTAAAATGGAGAACAGTTTCAACTTTTGATCTCATTGGAAGCCCTGTTTTAGAATATCTTGGTTATCCCGAACTTTTTCAAAAAAGTCCTTTTGGAAACTTTGCAGGTATTTGTGTGTGCTTACAACCCAGATTCAGGCTGAAACCCCTTGAGCTTAAAGTTGAAAATCCTGCAATAAAACCTGTAAATGCAATTCCTCAGAGGTGTGCTCAATGGAAAAGAAATTATACAAAAAAATAAACAACAATAAATCAATCTGCCTTTTGTGCAGTCATTTTTGCGTTCTTAAAAAAAATGAAAAAGGCAAATGCGGAGTAAGGCAAAATATTTCTGATGAAATAATTTCACTTATAAAAAATAAAATAGCTGTAAAAGCTCTTGATCCAATTGAAAAAAAACCGCTGTTTCATGTTCTGCCCGGAAGCTTTTCATATTCCATTGGATCTCCTGGATGCAATTTTACCTGCAAATTCTGTCAAAATGCAACTCTTGCCCAGTTACCGGCTGTTTTGGATGAAATTGATGCATATGAAATTATTCCAGAAGACCTTGTAAAAGAAGCCATTGCAAATAAAGCAAAATCAATAAGCTACACGTATTCAGAACCTACTGTTTTTTTTGAACTTATGAAAGATACAGCCCTTATTGCAAAAGACAAAGGCATTTTAAATTTAATGGTTTCAAACGGTTTTATTTCAAAGCAGGGTTTTGATGAAATAAAGGAATTTATTGATGCTGCAAATATTGACCTTAAATCCTTTAGCAATAATTTTTATGAAAAAATCTGCGGGGGAAAACTAAAGCCTGTTCTTGAAACCTTAAAAAGAATGAAAAAAGAAAATATTTTTATTGAGATAACCACCCTTTTAATTTCAGGAATAAACGATAGTAAAGAAGAAATAGAAAATATTGCAAAATTTATAAAAAATGAACTTGGACAAGATACTCCCTGGCATATTTCAGCATTTCATCCATGTTTTAAAATGACCGATATAAAGCCAACTCCTGCTGGTACAATTCACAAAGCAATTGAAACTGGTCAAAAACAAGGCCTTAATTATATTTATCCAGGAAATATCTTTGGAGATGATTTTGAATCAACCATATGCCCCCAGTGCAAAAACAAAGTAGTTGAAAGAAAAGGGTTTTATGTTATAGGAAACCATATAAAAAATGGAAAATGTGGTGAATGTGGACATAAAATAAGCGGAATTTTTGAATGAAAAAATATGTTTTTGCAATAAAAACCTATAGTGAAATGATTAAAATTTCACACACAATTTTTGCTCTTCCCTTTGCTCTTTCAGCTGTTGTTTTGGCCTCAAGATACACTGATATAAACTTTAATCAGATTTTGTTTATTATTCTTGCAATGACAGGAGCAAGATCTGCAGCAATGGGATTCAACAGAATAGCAGACAAGAAAATCGACAGTTCAAACCCAAGAACAAGACAAAGAGAGCTTCCTTCGGGTAAAATAAGTTCAAAATCTGCCTGGTTTTTTGTTTTCTTTTCATCAGCTCTTTTTATATTCTCGGCTTTTATGTTGGGAAGTCTTTGCTTTTATCTTTCTTTTCCAGTTCTTTTAGTTCTTTTTTTTTATTCATATACAAAAAGATTTACAAGCCTTGCCCATATTTATCTTGGATTTGCAATTTCCCTTGCTCCAGCAGGTGCTTTTATTGCACTTACAAATTCAATAAATTGGGGAATAATAATTCTTTCTCTTACCCTTCTTACATATATTTCTGGCTTTGATATTTTATATGCCTGTCAGGATCTGGATTTTGACAATGAAAACAACCTTCATTCAATTCCTGCAAAGCTTGGGGAAAAAAAAGCCTTTTTTATTTCAGATATTTTACATTTAATTACCTTTGTCTCCTTTATGTCTTTATATTTTATTTTTTCAATGAATTATATTTTTCTTTTATCTGCTTTTCTTATTGGGATTCTCCTTATAATGGAGCATATAGTTGTAAGGCCCGGTAAGATGGAAAAAATTGATCTTGCTTTTTTTAACATAAACAGCGTTATTTCAATAACCCTATTTCTTGGATTTTTTCTTGATGAGTTATTCTTCAGATGGATTTAACAAAAAGTTTGTAATTGCCTGTACAGGAGCATCCGGAGTGATCTATTTTTTAAGACTCTTAAATGAGCTTGTAAAAAAAGACCTTGAACTCCATTTAATTGTTTCAGCTTCTGGACACCAGGTTCTTTTTCACGAAACAGATTATAAAAACGGACCTTTAATTGATTTTCTTTTAAAAGACAAAAAAGATTCAGAGATTAAAGCCCAAATCTTTATACATAAAGAAAATGATTTTTTCTCTCCTCCTGCAAGCGGCTCATTTCTTCACAATGGAATGGCTATTGTGCCCTGCTCAATGAAAACTCTGGGATCAATTGCATCAGGAATTGCAGACTCTCTTATTTCAAGAAGTGCTGATGTTTGCCTCAAGGAAAAAAGAAAACTTATTTTAGTCCCAAGGGAAACTCCTTTTAACAGAATTCAACTTGAAAACATGATAAGAGTAAATGATTCAGGAGCTGTTATTCTGCCTGCTTCCCCTTCTTTTTACAACCATCCCAAGTCAATTGAAGATCTCACTGACTCTGTTGTGTCAAAAATTTTAAATCACCTTGGAGTTGAAAACAGGCTTTTACCCCAATGGGGAAAGTAAATCTTTACACTTAACTAAAACAAACCCGGGTTTTTAAAACTCTTTTGTAAAGTATTTCATAGAAGTCTTTTTAAGCTCTTTTGCACTATATAAAACATCAAAATCACTAATTTGAGACTTTTTGGACATCTTATTTACTTTATGAATGCAGCCTTCCTTACTTTTAGCATGGACCATTGTATAAAGATTAAAAGGCCATTCAGGTTTGGGATCTCTTCTATAGCAATGGGAAACAAAAGAAAATTCTGCCATGATTTTTCCTATTTCATGGATTTTATCTTCGGGAACGTTCCAGGCTACCATTGCATTGGTTGAATAACCTGATTTTTGATGTCTTAATGTGGCTCCAAATCTTCTTATTATTTTTTTGTCATCAAGACTTTTTAAAGCTTCAATAAATTCATCTTCTGAAATACCTGCTTGTTTAGCAAGGATTTCGTATGGATTTTTTTCTATTGGGATATCCCCCTGAATAAGAGCCACAACTTTTTTTTCATTATCGCTTAGCATAAACTATTTCTCTCCACTTTCTTTTCCAAGTACACAGGAAACTATATAAAAACCAAATCTTATTGCAGGCACCATGGAAAACCATCCATACCACCCAAGTTTTTCAAAAGAAGGTTTAAAATAATATATAACATCTTTTGTTTCAATGTTGCTGTCCCATAAAGCTAGTTCATCTATAGTTCGCATCCCCCACTTAAAACATACATCCATCATTGAAAGGGCTGGATTAAAAAAACTTGCAGCTGCCTGCTCAGGAGTTACAGCATCAAAAATTAAATTTGCCCCGGCAAATTTAATTCTTAACTCCTTTACAAATTTTTTTACCATAGGCTTTGAAAAATAAAGCAAAATACCCTCTGCAATTATAAGAACAGGTCTTTGGTCTTTATTTTTAATTTTTTTAACCCATCTTATATCAAAGGCAGAAGCAGCTATGAATTTATAGCGATCTGTTTCATCAAACAACTCTTTTCTTACTCCAATTATTTCCGGAAGATCAAGCTCATACCAATTGATTTTTCCATTGTCCATCCGAAAAAACCTTGTATCCAGCCCTGCCCCGATATTTATTACAATGGAAAAGGGATTTTCCTTAATAAACTCGCTGACTAAAAAATCAAAAGATTTTTCTCTCATTATTGTGGCTGATTGAAGAACTTTGAAGCCATCCATTCTATCAAAGTCATAATCAATCTTTTTTATTATTTCAGCAGCCTTTTCATCAGAAAAATTTCCACCCTTTTTTTGTGACTCAATAGCTCGAAAATAAAGAGGAAGAAGAAGAGTTTTCGAAATATTGCTCCATTTTGAGATGTCCCCCAAAATTTTTTCCTTAATTTTCAAGTTAACTAAAAACTGAAATTTTTGAATATGGATTAATTCATCGTTAGCCGCAAAACACACAAAAGCCTTTTAAATTACTAGAATTAATATATAATGGATTAATATCTTTTTCAAGAATACTTAAACAATATGGTATCTATACTTCCCCAAGATTTAAAGTACAAAATTATTTTAAGGAGGTCCCATGCACCAAAAACCAATCAAAAGAATGCCTGATGCTGAGTTTAAAAAAACAGCCAACCTAGAATATTTTTCAGACACTCCTGAACCCATGGACGAACTGAAAAAAGCAGCTCTTCATATGGACAGACTTTTCAGAAAAAAAATGTCCAATATAATTGGTCCGGTTGACATCCCGGCTTTTGCAAGATCTTTTTATGACGGTTTTGTCCACCTTGCATGGAGTCCTGGAACAAGATTTAACAAGTATCTTGACTTTGTTAAATTAACTTGGGAACTGAACCAAGCCTTTATCTCTGAAGGAGAAAATCTTCCAAAAGACAAAAGATTCAGCCATAAAATGTGGGAAGAACGTCCTTTCATACATTATAAAAACTTCTTTCTTATTATAGAACCTTTTATCCAGGAATTTTTTTCTGAGATAAAAGGGGTTCAAGGTCAGTCCAAGCTTTTAATAGAGTTCTGGCTAAAACAGATTACAGCAATGATAAACCCAATGAATTTTCCTTTCACCAACCCTGAGGTAATTGAAAAAACAATGGAGGAAAATGGAATTAACCTTTTAAAAGGCTTTGTCACCTTTCTTGAAGATATAAAAACCGAGGGCGGAATTAAAATAAGACATTCTAAGGATCAGTATCACAAGGTTGGTGAAACCCTGGCCACAACAAAAGGTAAAGTTGTCTATAAAAATGAAATCATAGAATTAATCCAGTATGTTCCAAAGACTGAAAAAGTCAGTTCTACCCCAATTCTTCTTGTACCAGCCTGGATCAACAAATATTATATTTTCGATTTAAGTCGCAATAACTCAATGGTTGCATATCTGGTTAATCAGGGGTTTACTGTTTTTGTAATTTCCTGGAAAAATATCAGCACAAAAGATTATAGTGAATATGGAATGATTGAGTATACAGGAAAAGGTGTTCTTGAGCCCATTGAAATAATAAAAGAAATGCTCTCAACTGATAGTGTTCATCTCACAGGATACTGCATGGGGTCAATTTTATGCACAACTGCTGCTGCATATTTAAGGGGGAAGAAAAACTCCTCCATCAAAACTCTTTCATTTTTTGCAGGGCAGATAGACTTTTCTGATGCAGGAGAACTTAAAAGCTTTATTGATGAAAGCCAGATAGCTTTTCTTGAAGATCTGATGGTTGACAATGGGTTTCTTGATAAATCCAATATGGCAACCACATTCAGCCTCTTAAAGCCAAGAGATCTTTACTGGAACTATTTTATTGACACATACTTTCTTGCAAAAGAGCCTTTTAACTTTGACTTTCTTTACTGGAATGATGATGGAACAAGAATGCCTAAAAAGCTTCATATTGATATTTTAAAAAAGCTTTACCTTGAAGATCAGCTAACAGAAGGTAAGTTTATAATGGGCGGAAGAAGCCTTGATTTAAGAGCTATTGATATGGACCTTTTTTCAGTGGGAACTGAAAGAGACCATATTGCACCCTGGAAATCAGTATACAGAATTCCACATTTTGTAACATCCCCTATTAAATTTATCCTTACCTCAGGGGGACATATAGCCGGAATTATAAATCCTCCTGAAAACAACAAGGGAAAATATTTTAGAAACGGAATCCTTGGAAAGGGTCCTGAGCATTGGCTTGCAACTGCAAAAATCCAAGAGGGAAGCTGGTGGACCGAATGGGTGGAATGGCTGAAAAAAAGAACCGGGGATGATATTCCTGCTCCAAAATGTCCGGTGTCTAAAGACTATGATCTTGGAGATGCCCCGGGAACCTATGTTTTTGAAAAATAAACAAATTTTTTCAGCCGGATTTCTTAACTTTAAGAATCTAGCTGAAAAAACTTTTTATCTTAATCTTTTAATAAAGAATCTCCTGGCAGATCCCACCCTTCTGGATCGTCCTGAACTTTCCAGCGTTTATGAAACCACCACCATTGATCCGGTGCTTCCAGTAGCCAGGTTTCTATAATTCGATTCAGTCTTTCTGTATTATGACGTATATTCAAATCAATGTCATCATAGGGTGTTTCCTGTTCAAAGGCAGGAAAAACCCTGGCGTGGTGATATCCTGTTTTTCCTTTGCGGTTAATCACAGCAGGAATTATAGGAGCACCTGTCTCAAAGCCAAAACGACTGGGAGCATGAGTTGTGGACGCCCATTGATCAAAAAATTTACAGGCAATGGATCTATGTTTTGAAAGATGCTGATCTGCAACAATTGTTACAATTTTATTTTCTGAGAGAAGTTCTTTAATACGGCTTTTTGAATTCTTGCTGCTTATAATTGTTACACCCGTATTTTTTCTGACACTTGAAAGAAATTTTTCTGCTGATTTGCCCATTTTCCTAACCACAACTGAAATTGGAGCTCCACGCATAGCCATTGAACAACCTCCAAGATCAACATTATCTATATGTGTTGCAAACAAAATTGCTCCTTTTCCAAGCTCAAGGGCTTTTTCCATATTCTCCCAGCCCTCTATCCTCACAAGCTTTTTATTTTCAGCAAGGGACATATGGGGGATACGCAAAACTTCCATAAAAGACATACAAAATTTTGAAAAAAATCTCCTGACAATCTTTTTCTGCTCTTTTTTTGAAAGTTCATTGCCAAAAACACGATTAACATTTTCCATGCACAATTTTTTTCTTACAGGAACAATATAATACCAAATCAAGCCGATAAATCGCCCAAAGGCCAGAGCTACACCTAACGGAAGAAAAGAAATAAAGCGACTGAACAATGATAACATAATTAATGTCCAATATTTTAAATATTTAAGGATAGATAAAACTAACAGAAACAAAATTAAATTACTAATGGATAATTTTTTTAACTTCCCATTACAATCAGATTTTATAAATAATCTACCATGGTTTTTTTTAATAAAAACAACATAAATCTATAAAAACTTAGTTTTACCTTTAATTACCCATGGATTTTCTTTATATAACCAATTAAAAATTAAAATCTGGTTTTGCTCCTTTTCTAGGTCAGAGTGCAATTTAATCTCAAAACACTTATCCCAAAGGTTAGATTGGTATTTCCTTTAATTAAAACAAACTTAAAAAGTATTTATAAATAATTCTCAGGAGGAAAAATGAAACAACTGTTTGAGCCGGCAAATATTGGTAACCTTGAACTTAAAAACAGATTTATCCGCTCTGCAACCTGGGAAGGAATGGCAGAGGACAATGGACATTTTAATGACAAAATCTATGAAATTTACGAAAACCTTGCAAAAGGCGGAGTCGGAGCAATAATAACTGGATATGCTTATGTTTTAAAGGAAGAACAACCAAGTCCGAAAATGTTTGGGGCATACGATGATTCATTTATTGAAGATTATAAAAAACTTACAAAAATTGTCCATAAAAACAACAGCAAAATAATTTTGCAGCTTGTTTACGGCGGCTCTTTTACATGGTTTAATGTTGATAAAAGAGAAATCTGGGGTCCTTCTGCTGTTTTAAATAAAATTTCAGGAATAACTCCCAAAGAAATGTCAATTGAAAACATTGATGCCCTGGTAAAAGCTTTCGGAAAATCAGCAAAAAGAGCCATGGAAGGAGGATTTGACGGAGTTGAAATCCACGCTGGACATGGATATCTTTTAAGTCAGTTTTTATCTCCCTATTTTAATAGAAGAGAAGACAAATATGGCGGGAGCATTGAAAACAGAGCAAGAATAATCTATGAGGTTTTTGACAGGATAAGATCAAGCACTTCGCCTGATTTTCCAATTCTTATAAAACTTAACTGCTCTGACTTCATGGAAAATAAAGGTTTTGTATTTGAAGAATGCAAAGAGGTTTGCAAAAATCTTTCAAAAAAAGGAATTACTGCTGTTGAAATCAGCGGAGGACCTGTTTTCAGAGCTCCAAAAACAGAAAAAGAGCCCACAAAAAAAGTTAGTCTTTCCTCAAATGATTCATACTTCAGCGAATATGCTAAAGAACTTGCTTCTGAAATTGAGGTTCCTCTAATTCTTGTGGGAGGAAATAGAAATTTTGAAGTGATGGAAAATCTTTTAAACCAAACAAAAATTGAATTTTTTTCTATTTCAAGGCCGCTTTTAAGTGAACCAGACCTTATAAATCAATGGAAAAAAGACAAAAACTTCAAGCCCAGATGTACGTCCTGCAGTCTTTGTTTCACACCTGAAAGCAATAGCTGTATCCTTGACAGGGAAAATAAAAAATAAATTTATAAAACTGTCCCCGGTAATTCCGGGGATATTGTTTTATTTTTTGCAAGTTACCAGACAATCCATTTTTTCACCTTTACGGGCAAAAGTAACGTCTTTAAAACCTGCTTTTTCAAGGGCTGACTTAACTTCCTCAAAAGTATAGGTATCTCCGCCGTTTGTTCCAACGAGCATATTAATTGCAAAAACAGCACCGTCAGGAGGATAAGTCCTGCTCTTATCCATAATATGATCTCTAATTACCAGCATTCCTCCGGGTTCAAGAACTTTATAAATCTTTGAGTAAAGAGCAAGATTTTCTTTTGGGCTGTTTTGATGAATTATTGCTGATAAAAGAGCAAGATCACATCCTTTAGGAAGTTCATTAAGATAAAAATCACCAGAAATAAACTCTACCCTTTCATTTAATCCAGCTGAATCAATCCCTTTTTTTGACATGGGAATTACTTCGGAAAGATCAAAAATTATCCCTTTCATTTGAGAATTTTTTTCAAGGAATGCAATTGTATAGGTTCCAGAAGCACCCCCGATATCTAAAAGTTTTTTATATGAAGATAAATCAAGATCTGCGGCAATATCTGATGATAATTCTCTTCCAGCAACATGCATCCCGTAAATAAAGGCTTCTCTATCTTTTTCATGCATATCGGGATAAGGAGCTTTGCTTTGCTTCTTCCCTTGAATTACAGTCTTAGTAAGATGATGCCAGTCATTCCAGATATCATTTATATGAAGAACCATTGGAAGTACTGATTTAGGATGCTCTGAAGACAAAGATTCACATCCTTTGGCAAGGCTGTAAACAAGGCCGTCTTTTTCAAGGAATCCGGAAACCGCAAGAGCATCAAGGAGACGGGTAAGGGACCTTAAGTCAGCATTTGTTTTTTTGGCAATTTCTTCTGCCCTATTTATTTTTTTACCAATAAGAGTAAAGATATCAAGTTCAGCACCTGTAAGAAGAATCCGGCTTTCCATGTAACTTTTAGCTTTATCCAAGATTACCATGTTTTACTTTCCTTTATGATAAAAAGATTAATAAAAAACTTAACAATAATACCTGATTTTTAGAAAATTTGCCATACCTGAGCCTGATTGGCATCTAAGTCCAAAAATAATTCTAAAATTATATAGATAAAGCTCTGGTTTACAAATTTAATTTTTACCTGGAATAGGGGATTTAAAACTTTTTAAATGTTTTTTTAAGGCAGGGCTATTAGGTTTTAAAGTTTTTTATGACTTAAAATTATAATACAAAAATAAAAAAAAGGCATTTTATGTTAATAAAGTGCCTTAATATCTATTATTTTATTTTTATTATTCGGTTACGTTTATTGCAGAAGAACCTTTTGGACCTTCCTGAATATCAAATGTAACTCTTGCACCTTCTTGAAGAGATTTAAAACCTGTGGAGTTAATCCCTGTATGATGTACAAATACATCAGTTCCATTTTCCTGCTCAATAAATCCAAAACCTTTTGCGTCATTAAACCATTTTACTGTTCCATTTGCCATAGTGACTTTTCCTTAACTAATTAATTTAAATTTATTTCGATACTTGGGGGCAATGCCACTTTTTTAAATGGATATTCCTTTATAGCGAAACTCTTTGTTCTCTTTTGAGAAACTTTGTCAATATGACATTAAAAAAAACTAATAGCAAGAAGTATTTTTATTTTATTTTCAAAGACTTACTTTTTAAATAAAAGACTATACGATTTCACAAAACATTTATCCGACCTGGTCCACTGAATTGACTAACCAAGAATTAAAAAGCAGCTGAGCAAAAAACTTCCTCTTTAATCAACCCAAAAGCCGGATTCAATCATGATTTTACCCAATCAATTATTGTTTTTCCTGAAGGATTAAAGGATTACAGTTTTTTATAATAACTTTTCCTTCAAGAAGACTTCCTTTTGAATATTCGCTGAATATACATTTATTGGTTTTTGGATCATAATTTTCTATCCAGAGGTTGTCTCCTTTCCATGTAGCATTTAGATGTACTTGACCTTCTGGAATTGTAAGAGACATAACTCCTCCATAACGTTTGACAAAAACCTGCTCAAAATGAAAATAATACACTGCCCATCCTGCAAATAAAAAAACAAGCCCAATTATTAGCCCAAGTTTCCATTTTTCAAGCTTGGCTCCAAAAATAAACAATATAAAAAAAACAATTAAAAGCACCAAACCCCAATAAAAATATGTAATCATAAGATCTCCTTTAATTTTTATAAATTTTAATTTTAAATATTAAATAATGCTAATTTTAAAATTTTATCTTTACAACTTTTAAAATTAAAATAAAATCACTTAACTCTGTACTTTTTAATAAATCATAAAAATGAGGAAACCAATGAGATTTTTTAAATTTTTATTTATTTTTTATTTATTTTTCGTCATTGCGTTTGCTTCATCCCCTGTTTTTTCCCAGGAGGAGGAGCTAAACATCAATTCTGCTCTGGAGACAACAGCCCAGAAACTCAATGAACAAGAGCCTTCCCCAGAAATTTTAAAATCAATTGCCTCCCTTAGAAAAACAATAATTGAAAGAATTATAGAAAAACAAAAATTACTTAAAACTACCAGCTCAGCATCTGAAATATCAAACCTCAATGAAGAAATCAAAATTCTTGACAAGCAGCTACATGAGACCCAAAAAGATTTTGAACGAATTGCAACACAAATTGATATAAGCCTGTTTGCTGAAAAAAAAGAAGAACAATTTGACTGGAAAAATGAAATTGTTTCACTTATAGAACCTGGAATAAGTGAACTTAAAAGAATCACAGAAAAATCAAGACAAAAGTCAGTTTTAAAAGATGAAATTGAAAGATTTGACGAACTTCTCCCCTACGCAGAAACAGCAGTTAAAAACATTAAAAATCTTATTCAGACGTCAGAAGACAAATCTCTTACAGACTACCTAGAAAACCTGCTGAAAAACTGGACAGGGATAAAAAAACAGATTGAAAATAAAAAACATATAGCAAATCTGAAGCTAAAACAAATGGAAGCTAAAGAAAAATCTTTTGTTGACGCCACTCAAAGCAATGTTAAAAACTTTTTTAAAACAAAAGGACTTTTCATACTTACAGCTATAGCTATCAGTATAATGATAGTACTCTTTCTAAGGCTTATCCATAATCTTATCGCAAAAAAATTTTTAGGCTATGATAATGAACAAAAGCCTTTTCATTACAAGGCATTTGAGCTTGGATACAGAGTTTTCACCTTCCTTCTTACAATGATTTCCATTATCCTTGTTTTCTATGTTGCACAGGACTGGACATTATTGAGCTTTGCAATAATTTTTTTGCTTGGTCTTGCATGGGGGCTCAAAAATACAATTCCAAAAATGTTCAAACAGACCAAGTTGATGCTAAATGTAGGGGCTGTAAGAGAAGGAGAAAGAATAAATTATCTTGGTGTGCCCTGGATTGTCCAGGATATAAATTTCTATTCAAAAATTGAAAACCCAGACCTTGGTATCACTCTTAGAATTCCCATTGAAATTCTTCTTGATAAAGTTTCAAGGCCAAACAACCCTGATGATCCCTTTTTTCCTTGCAGATTAAATGAGTGGGTAATTTTGTCTGACAAAACAAGGGGACAGGCCGTCAGTCTTTCCCATGAAATGGTAAAATTGGCTCTTAGAGGAGGAGCAATAAAAACCTATCAAACATCTAATTTTCTATCCCAGTCTCCTTTAAACCTTTCAAGAAATTACAGGATTAAAGAAACCTTTTGTCTAAGCTATAATCATCAAAACGAAATTACAGATAAAATTCCAAACTTGGTAGATGATTATATAAATAAAAAAATGAAAGAAACCGGCTATGATAAAATTCTTTTAAAACTTGAAACTGAGTTCCAAAACATAGGCAGTTCATCACTTGATCTTGTTATAAAAGCAGACTTTAAAGGAGAAGCTGCAGATATTTACAACAAGCTTAGAAGGCATATTCAAAAATGGTGTGTAGAGGCTTCAATAAAAAATAACTGGGAAATACCATTCCCACAGCTTACAATTCACAATCTTGGTAACTAATAATTTCTTTCAAGGCCGGATTTTTGTGTCCGGCCTTTGATAAATAAACACTTATTTTTTATTGGAAAACTCAACAATAATTTTATAAAGCTCCAAGGGTCTCATATTGTTTGCTTCTGAATTTTCTCTCAAACTAAGATTCATATCTATTTTTAAATTCTTTTTATTAAAATATGAAAAAAGCTCTTCTGGATTGAGATTATAGTCTTTTGCTATTTCAACTAAGCTTGACTTCCCTTTTCCTGAAAAAAAAGATTTAGATTTATTTTCAAATTTCATAGGCTGTGAACTACCGGTTTTTAAAGAAAGATAAAGGTTTTGGGGCGAAGTTTTATTAAACCTTGCTATTTCCTTTAAGCTTGCAGATCTATTGTGAATTTCAAACCCTTTACTTCTTAGAAGAATAATACTTTCATCAAAACCAAGACCCATTCGTCTTGAAAAACTTTCAAGGGTTGAAAGCTCTGCATGACCGTATGGAGGTTCCCCATATTTTACTGCTGCCTTGTTTTTTATATTCTCACTCAAATTTATAATTGTTGAAAAAAAAGGAAAATTTCCAATTGTTCCTCCAATAAAGATAAAAACAACTAAAATGGAAATATTAAATTCAGGGGTAAAAACCTTAAACTCCCTGGCTTTATTTTTCAAATAAAGCAAAATTGAATTCCAATTATAATAAATATGAAAAAAAAGGCTTATTATAAAAAGTATCCCAAGATTTATATGAACAGCTTCCCACTGCTCCTTTGTAAGGCCTAAAAGTCTCCAGTCAGCCCAATAGGCTATTCTTCCCTGAGGCACAATAAAAAGAACTGCACTTGTAATCACAACAAATACAAAGGCCAAAAGCGAAGTCAACGATACTGTTTTTCTCATTTGATCCACCTTAGAGTTTAATTTTAAGATTCTCTAAAAGAGAATTCTTTTTATCGTCTATCTTACCTTTTATTTTCTTTTCCAATTCTTCCTTTTCCCTGTTCAGCTTTTCTTCTTCTGTTTTAAGATTTACTTCATAATGTAAAATATTTTCAAGTACAGAACCTTCTTCTGAAAATGAAACAAACTCTTTTCTTTTTTCATCTATTTTAAGATTTACACCGGTTTCAACCTTTTTTATCTCTGCTTTAGCTTTTTGTTTTATATAATCATTAACCCGGCTTGAAACAACAGAACCAAGAGAGCTGTTAACTGAAATGTTTTTTGTATTGTCCTCAAGAGTTAAAATAATTCCAATATCAATTACTTCGGCAGATTCTACGGCTTCAAATACAAGCTGCTCAAGCTTTGAAGGATTTTTTTCAAGAACAGCTCTGTCAAAAATATGATCATGGATCTTTATCTTAGCCAAAGATTTGATTAACCTGGGCTTGGACACAAAAGACGCCTTAATATCTGATTTTCCATCTTTTATCACAAGGGAAAGAAGATCCTCTGAAGTAAGCTTTAGATTCTTTAAAATAAATCCTTTTAAATCAAACTCAAAGCTTAAAAGATCATTTGAATCCCTGAAATCTATTATTCCATTAAATGATATCTTCCCTGTTTTTTCATCATTGTGAAGAAAATCAAGGGTGATAGGCTGCCCTGTTTTATTCTGATCAGAACTTATATTTAATACCTCTCCTTTAAATGAATAGGTATTGCCCGGAGCAAGAACAGAAACTTGAGAACTTTTTATCCAAAATTTTGGAAGGTGGGGGTATTTGTCAACTTTAACTTTTTCAGGCTTTTCTTTTTCTGAAGATTTTCTTCCTGCTTCCCTGATTTGAGCTATAAGACCAACAAGTTTTTCTCCAGCAAGAGTAAGCCGTTTTCCAAAAAGCATTTCAGAAATCTTTTCAAGCCCGCCATCTTTAATATTTATAGCATTTTTTGCTTTTTCATAGTCGGAATTAACCCATACAGAAAAATCTTTTTTATACTGATTTGCTTTTTCAAGATCTAAGGCTGCAAGCTTACGATCTTCTTTTAAATCATTTTTAAAACTCTCGCATTTTTCTTTTAAATCCTGAATTTTTTCAATACTTTTCAAAATTTCTTCAGGTTTTTTATTTTCAAAAGATTTAATTTCTTTAAAATCATTTTGAATTTCCTTTGATCTTTGCTCATAATTTCTTTTTTCAAAATGATTTTTCCAAAAAATTTTACGCTCTTCAAAATACAGCCTTGCTTCATCAACTTTTTTAGGAGTTTCAAGATCAAGCTGTTCAATTATTTTATCTGTATCAGAAAAATCCTTGAACAACTCCTTGTTCAAAACAGGAATAGCTTCCTTTTCCTTTTCAATCTGTTTTAATGCAAAATCCTTTATCCATGAAGGCTTTTCATCATCTTTTAAAGACTTTTCATATTGAGGAAGGCTACCGTTTGTTTTTCTTTTTGTATTTGACTGAACATCCTTTATCACCATATTATCAATTATAAATTTACCGTCTGTCAAAGGCATTATTTGAATTTTAAATTCAGTAAATCCTGTTTCAAAAATATTTTTCCAGGGATCATTTCGATCTGCTGCCTCAAGTTTATCCCAGGATATGCTTTGGG
Source organism: Desulforegulaceae bacterium (assembly GCA_034006035.1). NCBI lineage: Bacteria > Pseudomonadati > Thermodesulfobacteriota > Desulfobacteria > Desulfobacterales > Desulforegulaceae > Desulforegulaceae bacterium. Next base: position 123,997 of record JAVETN010000003.1, on the reverse strand, counting down.
AAAAAATATCAAGATCTACATTAAAAACTTCAACTTTTGCCTTATTTATTTTTGAACCGCCTTTTTCGATTGCAAAATCTAAGATAATATTTCTTAAAAAATACAAAATCAGTAATAAAAGAAGAAAAAAACCAATTAAATATAAAAAGAACTTAAATATTTTCTTTAAAAACTTTTTCATTTTTTCACCTGTATAAATTTTACAGCCATCTGATTTTTTAACTCATCAAGCATTAACCTCATATCTTTACAATAATAATACAAAAAGAATTAATTAACAAAACAATTCAAAAACAGGCAGGGGTTAAAACTAATTTCATGATCCATTTAATTCATTGCACCTGCTTTCGCAATCACAGTTTCCACGGGATCAAGTTCAACTTCAATTAAATTGTATATCATTTCCAATGATTTCATATTTTACTTAATGAAAAATCATAGTCTTTTCTTTTTTTTGATGTTTTAAAAAAATTTACTTTAGTTTTTAGCAATATTTTCTTCCAAAATAAAGAATAAAGACCTTGAATTTTTCTTATCTAAGCCTCAATATATAAACTGTAATTTTTAAATTTTCTAATCTGGATAAACAAAATGAAGTATAAACTGCTTATAGTTGATGATGACGAAAATATATTAGCAGGATACAAAAGGCATTTAAGAAAAGAGTTTAATGTTTACGTAGCTGCTTCCGGAGCTGAAGGGCTTAAACTTATTGATAATGAGGAACCCTTCCAAGTTATTGTTTCTGATTTGAACATGCCCGACATGGACGGATTTGAATTTTTATCACAAGTGAACAAAAAAAGTCCTCTCACCATATGTATAATGCTTACCGGGTTTGCAGAACTAAAAGCTTCTCTTAAAGCCTTCAATGAAGGCTATATCTTCAGATTTCTCACCAAACCATGCAAAATAAATATTCTTGAGCAAACAATAAGACAGGGCATTGAAAAATATAATGAAAAAAAAGAAGCCCAGGACAACTTTCACCAAATAGGTAAAAAAAATAATCGCAAAAAAATTCTTGTCATAGATGAAGACGAAGAGGAATTACATCTTATCTCTTCTGCTTTGAATAATGAAAAAAACATTGAATCTGTTACCGCAGAAAACATTGATATTGCAGAGCAAATTCTTAACATCTTAAAAATAAATTTAATTTTAATATCTTCTTCTCATGCAAAAGCAGATGATTGCAGCTTTTTAAAAAAAATAAAAAAGAATTATCCTGATATAAATGTGGCTGTAACAACCTGGTATGAATCAAACTCTTTAAAAAACGCTCTTAAACCACTTGGTATAGACAAAGTTTTTGAAAAACCCATTAATTTTAACAATCTCTGCCAAATAATTACAGAAGAATTTTATTCGGGCCCAAAGGGAATAATTGACGGGATAAGCATATCAACATTTCTTCAAATGATTGAAATGGAAGAAAAAACCTGCACTCTTAAAATAACTCAAGATGACAAACAAGGGACCATGTATTTCAAAAAAGGCTCTTTAATTGACGCTTCTTTTAATGAAGTTATTGGCAAACAGGCTGCCTATACTATTATTTGCTGGGAAAAAGCTGAAATTGAAATCGAAGACTACTGCCATAAAAATGAAAATATTATAGAGACCCCTCTAATGAACATATTGATGGAAGCGGCAAAAAGAAAAGATCATGGGGAAAAAAATGACAGCAGAATTACCTAAACAACCTGACTGCTCAAAACTAGAACAGCTTTTAGTGAATCAAAAAATTACCAGTCAAAAAGAAATAAAAACGGCAAAATCAGCAGCCTTTTTATTTAACAAAAGAGCTTCAACTCCTGTTTGTCTTATTCTTGCAGAGGAAAACCAGCTCAAAAAATCAGATATTACAAAACTATTGACATCCAAACCTGTTTATAAGGAAGCAGTAGAACTTATTAAAAACGACAAAAGCTTAGATCAAAACAAAACTTCAAGCTATATAAGCAAAAATAACAACATCTTAAAACTTTTAAATGAGCTTACCAATAACAATATAATTTCCTTAAACAAAAGGAATCTTCTTTTAAATAAAGTTTTAAATCTCAAGACAGCCGCTAAAACACTAGCAAGCATGGGTCTTCTCTTTGAAGATTCTCTTGAGGCAGCGTTCAGAAAACAAAAAAAGAAAATAAGCTTTTGTGAAATCTTGTATGAACAGCATCTTGTCACCCTTTCCGAACTTAACCATATCTTCATTAAGCTAGACAACTCCCTTAAGCTGGGAGGAATTCTTTCAAACCTTGGCTTAATAGACGAAAAAACACTTTCCAACACCCTTAAAGAGCAATCAAAATCAGGCCTTTCCTTTGGAAGTATCCTGGTTAACCAAAAAAAAATTTCTATTCAGCAACTGTACTTTGCACTTTCAATTCAATATAATATCCCTTTTAGACAGCTATCAAACTTTACATATTCAGACTCACAAAAAATTGAACTCAGGGGAATTGTAGACAGAAAAATAGCTGAACAAAATTTTATAATTCCTATTTTACTCACTTACAATAACCTGATGATTGGAGTGTTCAACCCTTCTCATGTAGCAGATATAAATGACATAATATCAAAATACAGCGATCTAAAGATAAGCTGTGTTCTCATTACTCACAATAAGTTTGAACAACTATATGCTCTTTTATACGGAGAAATCTTAAACACAACAAACGATCTTATTGCAGGGCATTCACATACCTATACCCCCGGCAAAAAAACAGTTATTTCCCAGCCTGATTCTCAATACAGACTGATAAACGACCTCTTTGAAAAATATCTTAAACTTATAAAAGACAAAAACCTCAACCCTGACAGAAAAGTCTTCCATGACTTTATCAGGGAAAACTATTTTAAAATATGCTCTGAGTATGATTGCAGCAACGTCTCATTCTGGTTTGAATTTCCCAATAACAATCTAAAAATAATGGCCTCTCCTGTTTTATCAAAAAACCAGACAGATTAAACTATTCAGTAAAGGTTCACATTTTAAAATAAATCCTGAAAAATTTGATAAAACTTATCAGGTTGTAAAAAATTAAAAGGAGTTTTTCTTGAAAATAATCACAATAACAAGCGGAAAAGGCGGAGCAGGAAAAACAAATATAGCGGTTAATCTTGCTGTCTCACTAGCCTCACAAGGATATAAAACCTGCCTTTTTGATGCAGACATAGGTCTTGCAAATGTAAATATTTTAATGGGACTTGCTTCTTCCATTAATTTGGAAGACGTAATTTCCGGCAAAAAGAAACTAAAAGAAATAATAATAAAAAACTGGAACAAAATAGATATAATTCCGGGAAGCTCTGGCGTTGAGCAATTTGAATTTATTGATAAAAAAACCCTTGGCAGTCTTTTGAACCAATTTTCCAACCTAAAGGGCTATGATTATATTATTATAGATACAGGAGCAGGAATATCCAGGGAGGTTATTTCATTTTGCCTTGCCTCATCTTTTCTTGTTCTTGCAATTGTTCCAGAGCCTACATCCCTTACAGACGCATATTCCCTTTTGAAAGTGCTTAAATTCAACGGTTACAAAAACAGGGTCAATATAATTGTAAACAGATGCAAAAACTTAAATTTAGGTAAAAAGGTTTTTGAAAAATTTAATCTAACTGTTTCCAAATATATAAAGCTTGATCTCAGATATCTTGGAATGATCCCAGAAGATGAGCGAGTTTCTGATTCTGTTTCAAGCCAGTCCCCTTTTTTTATCAAATACCCCGACAGCCCTGCCTCTGAAGCAGTAAATGAAATTACAAAATTTATTTTAAAATCAGAGCATGAATCCCCCCATGAGACAAAGACCTTTGATTCTTTTATAAAAAACTGTTCTGATTTTTTTCAAAGCAGTCTCAAACTTGTCAAACAGTCTTCTGGAAAAAACAATTCAGAAATAAGAAAACAACCCAAAAAAACTTCTGATAAAAACAAATTTAAACCCGATGAAGAAATAAATAAAATTGAAGCCCTAGGGCTTTTAAAAAAATTTGTTGAAAATACAGATAAAATTTCAAATGAACTGGAAATTATCAAAAAAATTTTATTAGACAATAAACCTCAACCTGAAACTTCTTTTTCAAATATACCCGAACCTGAAGAAAACAATGAACCGCCAATTCTAACTTTGGATTTTGAAAAATTTGTAAATAAAAGACAATAAACACAGGAACACCCAATGAATCATACTGAAAAAACAGTAAAGATAATATCACTTATAAAATCTGATAAAGAAAAAGCAGAGATTGAGGACTTTCTTAATTCAAAAAATATTTTTGGGTTTTTTACAGATTCGAGTGAAGAACTTATTCAGCTAGCATCAAAAACAGATTTTTCCATAATTTTTGTGGATTCTAAAACAGATCAAATAAGTATTAAGGAACTTCCTGAAAAAATAAATTCATCAAAAACAAACTTTAAAGCAATTTTTTCCATTTTACTTAACAAAGATAATTCTAATCTTATTCCAGAATTTAAAAAATACGGTTACGAAAATTTTCTTATCAAACCTCTTGATAAAAACCTTTTCCTTTCAACTTTAGATACTTTGCTCAAACTTAGCAAAGCTGAAACCATGGTTGCAAAGACTATAAAACACATTAAGTCTGAAAGAAAAAAGATTTTGGATATAAAAGACATATCACAGGATACACTAATTGAATGGGGACGGCTTGAAACAATTGGGAAACTTACCTCAGGAATTATGCATGAAATTGCAACCCCTGTTCAATATATTGCAGACAATATGAGTTTTCTTAATAAATCCCTTCCTATTATTTTTGAGTCATTAACCAGTTTTTCAAAATTTATTGAAAGTGCAAAAAAAGGAAAAATAAACGAAAAAACTATCTATGATGCAGAAAAATCAGCAAAAAAACAAGATCTGGATTATTTGAAAGATGAAGTCCCCCAAGCTTTAAAACAGTCTATAGACGGGATAGAAAAAATCACAGCTATTCTTCTTTCCATAAGAAACATATCAAGGCAGGTTGTTCATCAAGCTGTATCTTCAGATATAAATAAAATCATTGAAAATGCAGTAACCATTACAAAAAGCAAATGGAAAAACTCTGCAGAACTTGAAACCAGCTTTAAAAACAACCTTCCTTTAATTAAATGCCAGCCAGGAGAAATCAGCCAGGTCATTATAAATCTTATAATCAACGCCGTTCATGCTATAGAGGAAAATACAGAAAGAAAAAATCATCTTATAAAAATTAAAACCAGCCTTGAAAACAACCTTTTAAAAATAAAAGTAAGCGATTCAGGAAAAGGAATACCAAAGAACATAATAAATAAAATTTTCAATCCTTTTTTTACAACAAAAAAAATTAATAAGGGAACAGGTCAGGGTCTTTCAATTTCAAAAGCAATAATTGAAAGGCATAATGGTAAACTTTCAGTTTCTTCAAACCCTGAATTTGGAACTGTTTTTACAATAACGCTTCCAGCTATAACTGAAACACAAAAATCGGAACCAAAAAAAGAATCAAAAAGTCTGTTGATGAAATCAAAACCAGATGAAAAACCTTTAATCTTTTTTGTTGATGAAGATAAAAACATCCTGAAAAGCCTTCAAAGAATGCTCAAATCCAATGAAAATCAATGGGATCTTCATTTTTTTGATTCAACAAAAACCGCACTTGAATTTATGGAAAAAAAGCCAGCCGATATAATTATTACAGAATACAAAATGAAAGAAATAAACGGCAATGAGTTTTTAAAAGAAATAAAAAAAAGATTTCCCCATACTGACAGAGTTCTTCTTTCCGGAGAAACCGATGAAAAAAAAATAATGACCGCAGTTCCAATTGCCCATCAGTTTATTTACAAGCCTGTAAGCGGCTCAAAGCTTAAATCAATGATTAAACGAACCATTGCAATGAAAAGTATTCTAAAAAACAAAAGTTTACGCACAACAATTTCAAAACTTGACTCTCTTCCAAGTCTTCCTTCAAAATACAATGAAATAGTCAGGGAACTTAATTCGCCAATATCATCCACAAAAAAAACAGGTGAAATCATTTCAACAGATCCCTCAATGACATCTAAAATACTTCAACTGATAAATTCAGGTTTTTTTTACCTTCCTAGAAAAATTTCCAGAGTTGATGAAGCTGTTGTTCTTCTTGGAATAGACATTGTAAAATCTCTTGTGCTGAACCATGAAATTTTTTCAAAACTAAAGCTTGAAAAACACTTCCTTAATTTTCAAAAAGAACTCCACTTTCACTCAATGGCAACAGCAAAAACTGCAAAAGAAATAGCAATTATGGAAGGTCTATCTGACTACAGTGCTGACCAGGCTTTTATGGCAGGCCTTATTCATGACTGTGGAAAGCTTGTTTTAGCTTCAAATTTTCCTGAAGAATACAAACAGGCTCTTGAAAATATTGAAAACAAAAACTCAGATTTTATTAAAGAAGAAAGGCTGATTTTCAACTCTTCCCATGAAATAATCGGAGCATTTTTAATGGGGGCCTGGGGGCTTCCACTTGAAATAATTGAAGCAATTTTATATCATCACAACCCCTCAATGTCGTCAGACAAAGAATTTGGAGTAACCGGAGCAGTTCATGCCGCAAACATTATTGAATGCCAAAGAGCTAAAACTCTTAAACTACCTTACGAAGAAGCATTTGCTCATAGATTCTTAGAAAGAATTAAAATTTACAACAGGCCTGAAATCTGGAAAGAGAAATTTTTAAGTTGACCCTCTTAATAAACTGAATCAAACTCTTTTTAAATTTGACTTTTTTTCAAAACAGTCCTTAACTTAAACCAATTAAAGTGTAAATTTTTTTGATATGAAAGGATAGGCTATGTTTGAAATTTCAAACGAATATATGGAGCTTGGAATTAAACTTTTACTTGCAACCTTTTTAAGTGGTCTTGTGGGAATGGAAAGGGAATTCCATGGCAGAGCCGCAGGGCTTAGAACCCATATTTTTGTATGCCTTGGCTCAACAATGTTAATGGCAAGCTCCCAAACTCTTCAAGCGTTTTATATCCCCATGGGAGTAGACTCTGTTTTTAGAATAGACCCCTGGAGAATTCCAGCAGGGATTGTTACAGGTGTGGGCTTTATTGGAGGGGGAACTATTCTTAAGTCAAATGACTTGATAAGAGGGCTTACAACTGCCGCTTGCGTATGGTTTATTGCTGCAATAGGTATAATAATAGGGCTTGGTTTTTATATACCTGCAATTGCAGGAACAGCAATCGGCCTTTTTGTCCTTATCGGATTAGATCCTATAGGCAGAATGATACCTTCTGTAAAATACAGTAAAATTTCAATAGTTTCAGAACTTACCCACGCTGAATTTATTGAAGAACAATGCCTTAAAATACTTAAGGAATATCCAATTATAGTTCAAAACACTTCAGTTTCAGCTGATATTAAAGAAAATCAAAGAACCCTTGGCCTTGATATACGAAGCAGAAAATTAACGAACAAGCACAAACACAAAATCATAGAACAATTTATTGAAATACAAAATGTTCTATCTGTGGTTTGGTAAGGACAGATTTGGCAGTTGATTCTAAAAGTTAGATTCTTCAAAAACAATAAAAATTCAGCTTAAAAGCTAAACAAATTATTCCAATAATAAAATAAACAGGCTGCCGCTAAGTATGGCAGCCCCAAATCTTTTTAAGCATTAAAATAAAATTTTATCTGTATTCAGGGAAAAGCCTTAAAAGGTCTTCTTTTTCAGCCCTTGCAATTCCTCTTTCAGTTATAATTCCTGTAACAAGTCTTGAAGGTGTAACATCAAAAGCATAATTTGCAGCCCGGGCATTTTCAGGAGTAAGAAGAACTTTTTCCACCCCATTTGAACCAAGGCCTTCAATATATCTGACTTCATCTTCATTTCTTAGTTCAATTGGAATGTTTTTTACTCCATCTTCAAGTTCCCAGTCTATAGTTGAACCCGGAAGTGCTGAATAAAAAGGAATTTTGTTGTCCCTTGCTGCAAGAGCTTTTAAATATGTTCCTATCTTATTTGCCACATCTCCGTTAACTGTGGTTCGATCGCTTCCCACAATTACCATATCAACATGACCATTTTGCATAAGATATCCACCTGTATTATCTGCAATTACAGTAAATGGAACCCCTGCTTCCATCAACTCCCACGCAGTGAGTCTTGCACCCTGATTTAAAGGTCTTGTTTCATCAACCCAGACATGAACCGGAATTCCTTTTTGATGGGCAAAATAAATTGGAGAGGTTGCAGTTCCATATTCAACGCAAGCAAGCCATCCTGCATTGCAATGTGTTAGAATGTTTACCACATCTTTTTTATTTAAATAAATATCTTCAATAAGACCAAGACCGAATTCACCTATTTTTCTACAATTATAAACTTCTGCGGCTTCAATTTCTTCAGCAATTTTTTTTGCAGCCTCAATTCTTTTTTCCAGGGAACTTTCTTTTAAAACAGCTGTTCTTACTTTTTTTGTAGCATAAAAAAGATTCATTGCTGTTGGTCTTGAACTGTTTATTTTTTTTTCAGTCTCAAGCACAAAATCATCATCAGCACCTGTTTTTTTAATTGCCATATAAAAACCCCAGGCTGCAGTAACACCGATAAGAGGAGCACCTCTGACAACCATATTTTTTATTGAATAAACAGTATCATCTGAATTGTTTATATCAAAAATCTCAAGAGCATGGGGAAGTTTTCTCTGATCTATTACCTGAACAAGATCCTTTTCAGGAAGATACCATACAGGCCTTTTAATTTTCATGATTTTCCTCTTTACTGATAAAATTATCAACATTTAATAGTTTTAAAAAAATATTTTTCACTGAATAATTTATATCATAAATAATAAAAAGAAAAGTCCCTGCCCATGAAAAGAAGCCTTTTGCTTTCCAAAATCACTGATAAAAACAATATAAATATATTTTTTATAAACTAAAGCCTGAAAATTTTAATAAAAAATGTAAAATCATTTTACACTTTATGTAAATGAATTGACTTTCTTTTTGCCTCTCCAAAAAACTTCTCCCCAGTAATAAGACAACATCTTGAAATTAAATGGTTTTCTTACAACAACAATAAATGTTTTTTTTGGCACCTTGATTGCATTGTACAAGAGTAATAACAATTAATGCACAGGGGGTGCTAAATGGACAATAAAAAATATCTCATATCTTTGGATGGTTCAGAGACTTCGCTTGAAGCTGTTAATTATGCATCAAAGGTTCTTCCTAAAAACAATTCAGAAATAGTTCTTTTCCTTGTTGGAACAGATATTCCCGAGTCATTTTGGGACATAGATGCAATTCCAGAGGAAAGTCTGAGCAGAGACACCATGGAAGACTGGATTACCAAACACAATAAGGTTTTTACAAATACGCTTTCCAAGGCAAAGCAAAAATTTGTTGATGAAGGATTTCCAGAAAATAGTATCCATATCAAAACTCAACCAAGAAAAATAGGAATAACAAGAGACATAATTGCTGAGGCCTCAAAAGGCTACTCTGCTGTTTTTGCAGGAAGAAAAGGGCTTAGCAATATGAGAAATATTCCTCTTGGCTCTGTAGCGACAAAGCTTATTTCAAAACTTAGTTTTACTACTCTTGTTCTTGTTGGTGAAAACCCTGAAACAGAAAATATTTTAATCGGTTTTGACGGTTCTGAAGGATCAAAAGCTTGTGTAAAGCTTGCTGGTCAGATTTTTTGCAATTCATCCAAAAAGATTCATTTAAGGCATGTTTCAAGAGCTGTAAAGCTAATCCAGGGTGATTATAATCTTTTTTTTACAAACATTGATCCAGATTCAATGTCCATGGAAAATGAAAGAGTTAAAATCAGAAACAAAAAAATTGAACCAGAGCTTGAAAAAGCAGTTGAAAAACTTAAAAGCCTTGGTTTTGATCCAAAAAATTCTGATACAGGGATAATTGAATCTTACCTAAGCCGTGCTCTGGGAATCTACGAAACTGCTGAAAAAAAGAATTGGGGTACAATTTTTATAGGAAGAAAAGGTGTTTCCAAAGTTCAGGATTTTATAATAGGACGTGTCGGCGAAAAGGTCGTTCAAATGGCCTTTGACAAAGCTGTATGGATAGTGAGCTCATAAATTCATAAGCAGAAAAGTCCCCGGTTTATTTAAGCCGGGGCACCAAAAAAATTTCAACACCAGTTTATGGATACCACCTTTTGTACATACTCCATTGTGCTATAATCAATTTTAAAGGGGTTTGCAGGTTTTTCTTTGTGCAAAAGAGGAAATAACCTTGCCGGTGTTTCAAGTATTTTTTTATTATAGGCTTCCACCATCAGGTGTTCAAGATTAAGCACATCTTCAATATTATATGATAAAAGAGTTTCAAGAGCTTTAATATTTTTCCTTCTTAGATAATCATTCCAGAGTTCCACTGCAAAAATACCATCTAATTCAGAAAGAAGATCTTTTCTTTCTATTCCAAATTGGCGTTCACAGGATTTAAGCCCTCCGGAAAATCCAAGACTTTTTAAAATATACCTTAAATCAAGGTGGGCATGGTTTAAAGAAATATTAAAAAATTTTTCAATAAATGGAATATCAAATGATTTGCCATTATAAGTTATTATTACTTTGTAGTCTTTAATGTCATTAATAAAATCATTCAGGTTTTTACCATAAACATAATATTTTATTTTTTTTCCGTCGTAGATTGCAATTGAAGTTATATGGCTATGGTAAAAATCAAGGCCTGTTGTTTCTATATCAAGATAAACAGATGAATTTCTATATTGGTTGAAAATTCTCCAATGTTCTTTTGGGGGAAGATTTTCAATAAAATACACTGGATCATTGATTTGTATTTTTTCCTTTGATAATTTTATATGATCAAAAATAAATTCTTTCTTTTTTTTAGAAATAAAATCAGGAGGTGAATTTAAAAAATCATCCATTGAACAAATACCACAATCCCAGATTTTTTTTTCTGTGGCAGTACCGATTGTCGGTATATGAAAAAAACTACTATAAAGCATAAAAGTAACCTCATAAATAAAAGCTAAAAAGGGCATTTAATGGAAAAGATTACAATAGATTTTGAAAAAATAACAGAGATTCTTCCTGAAGTAATTATTGTGTTAGATAAAGAATTAAATATTGTATGGGCAAATAAAAAAGCCATAGAAGCAGCTCTTGAGCCTCCTCTTAATAAAAAATGTCATAAGGTTTATATGAAAAGAGATACTCCCTGCGAAAACTGCCATACTTTAAAAACTTTTGAAACTGGAGAAAATATTTTCAATCTCAGCCAGGTTGATTATCCTGAAGGGTTTTCAAAAAAATTTGAAGGCTATACAGCTGTTGCAGCTATTGATAAAAACAATAAACCATTGCTTGTTGCAGAAATTGCAAGGGAAATATAAAAAAATTTAACTTTAAAACCAAAATATTAATATTAAACTATCCTGGTTCAATTTCTCTATAAATTACGTTGTCTGAATTTATTATTTTTGCTATTCAATCAGCTAATAATGTCCTATTTTAACTAAAGAATCTGAAAAAACTATTCACTTTTTTATTGTAAACGGCTGTTCACAATGATCCTAAAATCCAATCAACCAATTAACTGGAATTAACAATGAAAAATAAACTTTTTATTCTTTATGCTATAGTAACTTTAGCCATATCAGTTGGCTGCTCTTCTTTAAGTTCGAACAAAAACCAGGCTGAAACCGCATTTACACTCCAGCTTCTTCATTTTTCAGATATAGACGGAAATGAAGACAAAGCCCTTAAAAATCTTGATAATTTTTCATCAATAATCAACGGCATTAAAAATAACTCTGATTACCCTACCATTATTGTAAGCTCTGGAGATAATATTATCCAGGGCCCAAGATTTTATTCAGCTGAGCATGATAAAGTAAGTGTTCTTACAAACAGCAATAATCCGGGAAGTGCGGACATGGCAATTTTAAACAGACTTGGAGTAATGGCCTCAGCTGTTGGAAACCATGAGCTTGACGCAGGCCCTGAAGCTTTTGCAGGTGCAATAAGTGCTGACAATAGTTCAAGTAAGGCTTGGTTCCCTCATCTTGTATGCAATATGGATTTTTCAAAAGAGCCTTTTTTTGGCCCGGGAACAGATGTTGAAATTGAAAAAAGCTGTCAATCAATAGAAAACCTCGCAGGAAAGTTGGCAAAATCAACCTTTATCGAAATTAACGGAGAAAAAATAGGAATAGTGGGGGCATCCTCTCCTGAATTTCCAAGTATCACTTCCACAGGCAAGATTGAAGTTTTTCCTTCTCAAGGCTCAGATATAAAAGAACTTGCCCAAATAATTCAAAAATATGTTGATGAACTTTCAGAAAAACAAATAAACAAAATCATTCTTCTTGCCCATATGCAGCAGATTTCAATTGAAAAAGAATTAGCCTCCCTTCTTAAAAATGTGGATATAATTGTTGCCGGCGGTTCAAACACTATTCTTGCAGATGAAAATGATATCCTTTTACCCGGAGATGAGGCAAAAGACAGCTATCCACTCTTAATCAGCTCTGCTTCCAACGAACCGGTTCTAGTTGTAAATGTTGATGCTGATTACAAATATCTTGGAAGACTTGTTACTGATTTTAATTATAAAGGAATTATTCTTACTTCAAAACTTGACCCTGACTTAAACGGACCCATTGCGTCAACAAATGAAAATACAATTTTATTTTCAGGAACCCCTGATCAGAAAATCATTGAAATAAGAGATGCAATTCAAGAAGTTATAAAATCACAATACTCAAATGTTCTTGGATTTACAAATGTCTTTCTTGAGGGAAGAAACTCAAAAGTAAGAACTGGTGAAACAAATCTTGGAAACCTTACCTCAGACGCAAATTTATGGTACGCCAACCTTCTTTCAGACTCTCATATTGATATTTCAGTAAAAAACGGAGGCGGAATAAGAACAGAAATTGGAAATGCAATTGTTCCCCCGGGCTCAACAGATCCAAAAGATCTAACCTTAACTCCTCCCCCTGAAAATGAAGAAGCAGGAACCAAAAAAGGGGCAATCTCAGAAGGTCATTTAAGAGCAGTTCTTAAATTTGACAATGGCCTTGTGTCTTTTTCAGTTACAGCAAAGGAACTAAAAGACATAATGGAGCATTCTGTTTCAGCTAGCGGTGAAGGTGAATACCCAGGACAATTTCCCCAGATTGCAGGAATGAGAATAGCTTATGATCTGAACAAAAAACCAAGAACTTCAAAGGGAACAGGAAATAGAATTATTGAACTGGAAGTTTTAAATAAAGACTTTACTATCAAAGACCATCTTGTTTCTAATGGGAAAATTATTGGAGATCCTAAACGAAAATTCAGACTTGTAACCTTATCTTTTCTTGCAGATGGGGGCAATTCCTATCCTTTTAACTTACTTTCCTCACCTGAAAGAATAAATCTTTTTAAAGGAGAAGGGTTAAACCAAGGGGTTGATTTTTCAAAAGATCCACAGGAAAGCTCTTTTGCTGTAACAGGAGGCGAACAGGATGCTTTTGCTGAATATCTTAAATGTTTTCATGGAACCCCTCAAAAAGCTTATGATATTGAAGTAAATGATGTTAACAGGGCAAGGATAATTCAGATTTATTAAAATTTTAGTCTCAAATTTAAACCTCAAAATATTCAATTATTTTGAGGTTTAAGTTTTGTGACCGGCTAAAAAAAGCTGTTTATTTAGTTCAGACTGATAATGGTATTATGAATATCCTCATCATTTTTAAAAGGATAGTCTATTGAAAAATGAAGCCCTCTGCTCTCTTTTCTTTTTCTTGCACACTTGATTATAAGCTCTGCAACAAGAGCTATATTTCTTAACTCTATAAGATCAGGGGTAACCTTAAAATCCCAATAATATTCATTTATTTCCTTGCGGATGGCTTTAATTCTTCTTTTTGCCCTTTCAAGCCTTTTATCTGACCTTACTATTCCCACATAATTCCACATAAAAAGCCTTACTTCATCCCAATTATGAGAAACCATTATAGCTTCGTCACTGTCTGTTGTTCCTGACTCATCCCATTTTGGAACATCTTTAACTAAGGTATTAAAATCTGTTGTTTTAAGGGCATCTTTTGCTGATCTGTCAGCATATACAAGAGCTTCGAGAAGAGAGTTGCTTGCAAGCCTGTTTGCTCCATGAAGTCCTGTGCATGCAGTTTCACCTACAGCATAAAGGTTCTTTATATCTGAGTGGCCATTAAGATCAGTTGCAACCCCGCCACACATATAATGGGCGGCAGGAACTACAGGAATATAATCTTTTGTCATATCTATATTGTATTCAAGACATTTTTTATAAAGATTTGGGAATCTTTTCTTTACAAAAGCAGGATCTTTATGGGTGATATCAAGAAATACTGAATCATCACCTGATTTTTTCATTTCATGGTCTATTGCTCTTGCAACAACATCTCTGCATGCCAGCTCTTCAAGAGGACTGTATTTCTTCATAAATCTCTTACCTCTGCCATCTCTTAAAACAGCACCTTCTCCCCGCACAGCTTCTGAGATAAGAAAACTTTTTGCTTTGGGATGAAAAAGACAGGTTGGGTGAAATTGAACAAACTCAAGATTTGCAACACTGGCCCCTGCTCTGAATGCCATGGCTATTCCGTCTCCTGTTGCAACATCGGGGTTGCTTGTATAAAGATAAACTTTTCCACTTCCTCCACAGGCAAGAACTGTTTTTCTTGCACTAAAGCTTTTTACTGAATTAGTTATCTTGTCAAGAATATAAGCCCCTGTACATTCTCTTTCGCAGGTTGTAACAATCATCCCTCTGTTTATCACTGTTGATTTGGTGATAAGATCTATTGCTATATGATTTTCATAAACATCGATATTTGGGTGATTTTTTATCTTTTCAACCAATACTTTCTGGATTTCCATTCCTGTCATATCAACTGAATGTACTATTCTTTCAGCTGAATGACCGCCTTCTCTTCCAAGGTCAAGTTTTGTTTGGTCAGCTTCAATCCGATCAAATTCCACTCCCATGTCTATAAGTTCCTGGATCATATGAGGTCCTTCAGATACAACCATTTCAGTTACTTCCTCACTGCAAAGACCATCACCTGCCTCAAGAGTATCTTTAATATGAAGCTCAAAGGAATCCTTATCATCAAAAACAGAGGCAACCCCTCCCTGAGCCTTTGATGTGTTTGTTTCAAAAATATCTTTTTTGGTTACTACACTCACTTTTCCACTGTCAGCCACCTTAAGTGCAAACATAAGACCTGCAACACCGCTTCCTATGACAAGAAAATCCGTTTTAATCTCCATAACAAGTTCTTTCTTATAATTATTATAATAATTGACTAAAACTTTATCTTAGCTCCAGATAATTTAAATCCACTCAAGAACGACAAAATGACAGTTTTATTTTTTCAGCTAGTATTAGTATAGTCCTCTTTTTTTCTTTTTTGTGCTCATTCCGATTATAAAACCAAGAAGAAGTACACTGGCTCCAGCAAGAAATATTTTCACGTTTCTTTCCATAAGCTTTGATTTGAGCTCTGCTGTGGCAATATTTTTTTCTTCAAGAAGCTTAGCTTTTTCTTCAAACTCCTTCTTAAGTTTAAGATAATTAGACGATTCTTCTTTAAGCTTTTTATATTTTCCGTTTAGGTCTTGAAAATCTTTCCCCACGGAATTAAGATCCCTTTTTAGTTCAGAATTTTCTTCTCTCAAAGCTTTAAGCTCTTCTTTATTTTTCTCATTTTCCAAAGAAAGAGCCTCAAACTTCAAAGTAAGAGATGAAAATTTTTTAAAATTTGGTTCTTCGTCCATTAAAAACCTTGTAAGAATATATCCTTCTATCCCGTTTGACCTTTTAACCTTTGTCCATTGATCTCCGTACTCAAGGACCTCAAGCTTTTCTCCAGAAGGTACCATTCCTAAAATTTTATGTTTTGTTCCCATTCCTGTTCGCAATGTTACTTCAAAAGAATCTGTAACATAAAGAGATGCTCCAAAAGCTTCCAAAGTCAACGAAAAAAATATTAAAAACAAAATAATTTTTTTCATGCTCTTTTCCTTTTTATTTTAAATTGTTTTTCCTTAAAGTTTTTATATAAATATAGAAATTCTTGAAATTTTTTTAATTATCAATATGATATTACCGCTTTAAAATCAGAAATAAGAAAAATTATCAAGGTAATAGAGATGATAACAATAATTAGATCTAAAAAAACAGGGATTCTCTTAAATTTTTACTTTATCTTTTAAAGCAGTTATAGTTTACAAAAACAATAAATCTTTGATAAAAGTGACTCAAAAATAAAAAATATTCAAATTTTTTAGATACTTTTTGCAAAATAAAATTTTAAATATTACCATAGATATAAAGATTTGGAACCAATGGATAAAAAAAAAGCAAATAGAAATAAAAAATTCGACACTTTAAAAAAATTTTTTATTTCTATCTTTATACTTATATTTTTCTGTTTAATCTCTTTTACAAGCTTTTATTTTCTATTTCCTCCTTTAAAAAAGGATTTAAAAAACAATTATATTGCAAAAAGCTCCAATAAAACAATTTCTGTAAAAAAACCTATAAAAACAAATATTGATAAAAAAATTCAGTCCGAGAAAAAAATTTTATATGAAATTTATAACAAAGCTGAAGAAAAATCTATCCCCGATAAAAAATCAGACTACAAAGGTCTCCCGAAAATATGCATAATTATTGATGATATAGGCTTTGATAAAAAAAACGCATACAGACTTTCAAATTTAGGAATAAATATCACCCTTTCTATTCTTCCTTTTTCTCCCTTTGCAAAGGAAATTGCAAAAAAAGCATCTAATTCCAAAACAGAATTTATGCTTCATATCCCTATGGAACCAATAGAGTATCCTGAAATTGATCCCGGTCCCGGAGCGCTTTTATCAAAAATGGATCCTGACCAAATTATTAGAACCCTTAAAAATGATCTGGATTATCTGCCTTTCATAAAAGGAGTAAACAATCATATGGGGTCAAAACTTACTGCAAACTCCGATATTATGAATCAGGTTTTTACAATAATAAAAAAAAGAGAGCTGTTTTTTGTAGACTCTCTTACAAATCCTGAAAGCAAATGTATTGAATCTGCCAGAATGTTTAAAGTTGATTTTGCAAAAAGAGATGTGTTTCTCGATAATATTCAAGATATCAACTATATTAACAGACAAATTCAGAAACTTAAAAATATTGCCTTTCACAGAGGTTATGCAGTTGGTATAGGACACCCCTATGATTCAACAATAAAATCACTGGAAAAAAATATTGCTGAAATGAAAAAAGAGTTTGAATTTGTAAAAGCCTCATCTGTTGTTAAACAAGTCCAATAATGTTATATATTTATTTTAATAAGTTTATAAAAAGTAGAAAAAATGAAAAGAATAAAAATAAAAGAATTTATTGAAACAGACCATCCCCCTGAAAAAGTTTTTATAGGTGGATGGATACGAACAAAAAGAGATTCTAAGGCATTTTCATTTATTGAATTAAATGATGGTTCCTGCCTTTCAAACATACAAGTAATTGCAGACTCATCCCTTGAAAAGTATGAAAGAATAGGAAAACTTACAACAGGTTCGTCTATCTCTGTTTTTGGAAAAGTGGTAAGATCTCCGGGAAAAGGTCAAAAATGGGAAGTTCAGGCAGAAAAAATTAAATTCCACAATATTGCCCCTGATGATTTCCCTTTACAGAAAAAAAGGCATTCAGATGAATTTTTAAGATCCATTGCCCATTTAAGACCAAGAACCAATAAGTTTGGTGCTGTTTTCAGAATAAGATCAGAGATTTCACAGGCAGTTCACTCTTTTTTTTATAAAAAAGGATTCAACTATATTCATACTCCAATTATCACAGCCTCTGATTGTGAAGGAGCTGGCGATATGTTTTCAGTTTCTTCAGATGCTTTAAAAAACGGGTCTTTTTTCTCAAAACCTGTATACCTTACAGTTTCAGGTCAGCTTGAAGCAGAAATGATGGCTCTTTCCCTTGGAGATGTTTATACATTTGGGCCGACTTTTCGTGCAGAAAACTCAAATACATCTAGACACGCTGCAGAATTTTGGATGATTGAACCGGAAATGGCTTTTTGTGATCTTGAACAAAACATGGATCTTGCAGAAGAATTTATAAAAAATATAATTATTCAAACAAGGAAAAATTGCAGTGAAGATCTTGAATTATTTAACAAATTTGTGGATAAAACTTTATTTCAAACTCTTGAAAACATATTGGAAAACCGATTTCTAAGAATTTCATATTCAGAAGCTGTTGAAATTTTAAAAAAATCGGGAAAAAAATTTCAATATGAGCCGATTTACGGAGCAGACCTTCAAACTGAACATGAAAGGTTTATAACAGAAACAGAGTTTAAAAAACCTGTTTTTGTATATGATTACCCAAAAACCATAAAACCGTTTTATATGAGAATTAACAACGATAATAAAACAGTGGCTGCAATGGATCTTCTTGTACCAAAAATTGGAGAACTTATAGGAGGAAGTCAAAGAGAGGAAAGATATGAATTTCTTTTAAAAAGAATGGAAGAATGCTCAATAAACAAAGAAGAATATTGGTGGTATCTTGATTCCAGAAAATACGGAAGTGTTTATCACAGCGGATTTGGAGTAGGTTTTGAAAGATTAATCATGCTTATTACAGGTATTTCAAATATAAGAGATGTTATACCTTTTCCAAGAACACCGGGTTCAATAGATTTTTAATCAATTTTTTATATGATTTTTTGTGATATTAAAAACAAAATGCCCTTTAGAATAACTCAGGAGGTTGCCTAAAATGGATGTTTCCAAAAAGGTTCTTATTGTAGATGATTTTTCAACAATGCGTAGAATACTGAAAAATATATTAAAACAAATTGGATTTACAAATATTTCAGAAGCAGACGATGGAAGTACAGCATGGGATGAATTACAAAAAAACTCCTTTGATCTTATAATCTGTGACTGGAATATGCCAAAAATGAGCGGAATAGAGCTTCTTAAAAAAGTAAGAGCAGATAACACCTATAAAGATATACCTTTTCTAATGGTTACTGCTGAAGCTCAAAAACAAAATGTTATTGAAGCAGTTCAGGCCGGGGTTTCAAACTATGTAGTTAAACCTTTTACTGCTGAATCTATTTCAGAAAAACTTGAAAAAATTATCACTTAATTTAAATTTAAAAATCTAATAAGCTTTAAGGCCTTTATCTTATCAAAAGGCCTTTTTTTTAATTGTTTTAATTAAAAAGACCTAAATTGATTTTCTTAGTAAAATCTAAGTGAAATTTTGAATTATTTTTTTTAAAAATATTATTCTACGGTAAATTTAATACTTATTTTGTAATTTCCTGTTTGAATATCTTTGGGAATCATATCCCCATTCTCTATTAAAAGTGTTAAAACTTTTGATTTTGAAGGATCGTTAAATATTCTTTTTGTTCGCCTATCTCTTCGTCCTGTATCAAGTACAACTGCATTTTTTCTGGAATTTCTGATTCCAATCACTTTTGCTTTAAGCTCTCCTGATTTTGGAAAATTTCTTCTTCTTTCACCCTGTTCCGTAAACCTGATATCTAAAGTTTTTCCAATCTTAATATCCATATTTATCCCCCTGGAAAGCATAAATAACCAAATGGTTTTATTAAATTGTGAACAGTTTTAAATAAAAATCAATTAAGTTTATCATCAAAAACTTCCCTGGCACAAGTTTTATTACTTTTGTATTTTCCTTTTGGAGGATTAAAATATCCATGATGAAGATTTTGATAATTGTTTTTAAGGTACTCTATTAAATTTATTATTCCAAAAGGTATAAGGTCTTGAGGAAAACCATCAAACATCTGAGTAAAATAAAGTTTTGGATCATAATTTAAATTTCTCCACTGGATAAAGTCTATTTTATAATTTTCAATTATTTTAAAAAGTTCTTTCATTTCAGGTTCTGTGTCTGTAAAACCAGGCATATTAAGATAGTTTACGGAGACAAATTTATTTTTTTCCCTGGCTTTTTCTAGTGTTTGAAGAACATCTTCAAACTCATATTTTGGTCTAAAATATTTTAAATAATATTTTTTCTGAAACGAATTAACACTTACTCTTATACTGTCAAGCCCTGCATTAAAAAGCCTTTCCATTATTTCCGGAAGACTTCCGTTTGTATTCATATTAAGAGTACCTTTATCTGTTTTTGACCTTATAATTTCTATTGCAGGCAAAATAACATCCCAGGCAAGAAGAGGATCTCCTTCACAGCCCTGACCAAAACTTAAAACACAATTTTCAACATTTTCTATATGGCTTAAAGCAATTTGGGCTATTTCTTCTGGAGAAGGTGTAAAGTTTATCCTGTTCTGACAACTTGAAATAAAATCTTGATTTTGTAATGAAATGCATCCAAGACAATTGGCATTGCAAACTCTTGAAGTTGGAAGAGGAGCTTCATATCTTTTCAAAAAAAAATTTTTTGCAGCAGGACACCCCCATTCAAGGGCACATTTTTTCAAATGATAAACAAGTCTATTATTTGGATATCTTTTTATTTTTTCTTTCAAACCCTCTTCAACCTTTTCCAAAGGCATTAACGAAAGATCTTGCCTGTCTTCTTTGTCTACCTGATAAACAGCACTTACATAATCATCTTTGAACCCTCCTACTGCACCATAGGAAAAAAGAGGAAGAGGTTTTGCTTCTTTATTTTCATCAAAAGCAGAATTTAAAGTAATAACATACCCGGGGGAATTAAAAGCAGCCACAGGAAAAATTTTTTCATTTTCATTAAATGGATTAAATTTAACTATCTCATAGTTTTTGGTTCTCTTATTGTATAAAATCGGAGCTCTGTCAGGCAAAAACATAAGTTCGCTGTAATCTGGAATTTTGATTGAATTGTTTTCATTTAAACAATAAAGGTCATTTCCTGCCATTCCCGCAGCACAATAACCTTCAAGCTCGAATATTTCACCCTTTTCATTTGCAACAACAGCAGAAGCTAGATATTTCATATATTTATCCTTTAAACTAAATATTTCAATCTTATTTAAACAAAAAACCACTAAATTTTGGCAAATCATATAAAACCTTGACTTTGACTTATTAAAATAGCCTGATAACTTCAATTAAATTTTCATATTTTATTAAAACTTAAAAATGTATTCAAAAATAAATATTGTCTTTTATTATATTAGCTTATATAATTTATTGTTTTTAAATTTAAACAAAGAGAAAATTATGAAAGAACTTAAAACTTTTCAGAAAAAACATTTAAAAGGATTGGCACATAATTTAAAACCTGTTGTTTTTTTAGGTCAAAACGGTGCTACTCTTAATTTTATCAAGTCTGTTGATCAGGCTTTAGAAAAACATGAATTAATAAAAATTAAATTCATAGATTACAAAGAAAAAGAATCTAAATTAAAAATATCTGAATCAATAGTAAAAGAAACAAATTCTTTTTTTGTTTCAATGATTGGTCATATTCTTATTTTATACAGACAAAGCAGTGACCTGAAAAACAAAAAAATAAAACTACCCCTCAATGAATAATTTTTAATTATTTTTTATATTCTTGATAATATGACTTAACTCTTTTTATATAATTTCGGGTTTCTGAATAAGGCGGAATTCCATTGAATCTCTTTACAGCCCCGGGCCCGGCATTATATGCAGCAAGCACAAGGTTTAAATCACCCTTATAATTATCCATTAATTTTTTCAAATACTTAGACCCAGCCATTATATTTTCAGAAGGATCAAAAGGGTTTTTTACTTTGTATTTTTCTATTATTACCGGCATAAGCTGCATCAATCCTTTTGCCCCCTTTTTAGAAATAGCATTTTTTATAAAGCTTGATTCTGCCTTTATAACAGCCTTTATAAGTTCCTTTTCAACTGAGGTTGCTATGGAAACATAATTTAAAATGTTGTTAAGATGATCATCTGTAACAAAAAAACCAAAATCTTCATTTGATTTAGTCTCTTTCATATAAAACTTATAGTCAGGGGATGTCGGGGTATTGGTAAATGAAAGAATTCCATTGTCATCAACATAAATATAAATATCAGAATAAGTTTGTGAACAAGTTATAAACATAAAAAATAACAATAAAAACAAATATTTAATCATATTATAAACAACACCTCTATAAAATCAGAAAAACTTCAGCTGATTGTCTTTTTTCAAACTGTCTTTAATTAAATTTTTTATATTTTTTTTATTTATAAGATTATTTTCCATATCATTTAAAAAAGGTGAGGGCTTGGTTTTTTTATATTTTCCGAAAATATTAATTTTTTCAGGCCTTAAAATATAAAGTCTTTTTTTTGCCCTTGTGAGCCCAACATAAAAAAGTCTTCTTTCTTCGTTAATTTTATCAATTTCAGCTGATTTTATAAAAGGGATGTTTCCATTAAAACAATTTGGAATAAATACTGATTCAAATTCAAGACCTTTTGATGAATGAAGAGTCATAAGACTAACTTTTTCTCCCTTAAATCCAATATCTGATATTTTGTGCAATTTTATATCAATTAAAAAATCATTTATTTTTTTAAATTCATCTGAGATTTTGAGAATATAATCGATTTTATTCATAAAAGAATAATCTTTTTCAAATTTATTCAAATCTGTGTTTTTTATAAGATAAGTTATAATTCCACTTGTTTTTTTATTCTTTAGATTTTTTCTTATTTCAGTTAATTTATTAAAAATATCTTCATTTATTTCAATATTTTCTTCAATATTATCTATTTTATTTTTTATTCCAAAAGGCTTTAAAATAAGATCTGAAATATCAGGTTCACTGACAACCATTTTTAAGTATGAAAAAAGCTTTTTAAGTGGTTTATCTTCATTTAAATTTTTTTCATTTATATTGGAAAAAGGAATAAAGTTTTCTTCAAGTACAGAAGAAATTAAAAAAGCTTCTTTTTTTGTTCTGCATAAAACAGCTATATCAGAAAAAGAAAGACTAGTTAAATCCTTAAAATTTTTCTTGAAAGTTATTAAAGAGTCTGTTCCTCCCACGAGATTTTGAATTTCATCAGCAATAAATTTTGCCTGGAGCTTTTCAGAATCTGAAACAATTAAATTTATATACTTTTCACCTTGAATACCTGAATAAACTTTTTTTCTATCGCTGCTTAATTCATTTTTTTTAATTACCTGAAAAGAAGCATTTATAATTGATTCACTGGATCTATAGTTTTGAATAAGACTTATTTTTTCCACATTATCAAAATCTTTCAAAAACCTGGATTGAAAATCATTTAATGAGCCTCTAAACCCGTAAATGGACTGATCTGGATCTCCTATTGCAAATATATAAGTATTTTTATCAGTTATTTGTTTTATTATTTCATACTGGATTTTATTAAGATCTTGATATTCATCAATTAAAAAACAATTATATTTATTTTTAACTAAACTTTTAAACTCATCATCTTCAGTTTTTTTAAAAAAATTTAACAAAATATCATCATAATCTATTAAATTACTTAATTTTTTTACTTTTTCATATTTTTTAATAAGGTCAAAATATTCATAATCAGTTTTAAATAGAAACTCAGGGGATTGTTTGATTTTTGATAAATAAGCTTCAATTTCAGTATATTTTGTTTTAACTAAATATTTTTTACAAAGATTTTTTAAAATATATTTCTTTGTTGTTTCGTCAATTATATTAAATACATTGTCTTTTTCAAAGCTCAAAGCAAAACTATGGAAAGTTCCTGTAAACGGCCTTTTTTTATATTTTTTAGCAAGGATTTTTTCCTGAATTTCATCAGATGCTTTTATAGTAAATGTTATCGCAGCAATCCTTTCTGGTTTTAATTTTTCATTTTCGCAAAGATAAAAAAATCTATTTGTAAGACAAGTGGTTTTTCCTGTTCCAGGTCCTGCTGTTACAATTATATTTTTTGATTTTGAATTTACTGCTTTTAATTACTCTTTGTTCAATTCTTTTTTATTAATTTCTATTGTTTTTTCTTCTTTTTTTTCTTTAAAAAGTTTTTTTGCTTGATTAAAAACTTCTTGATTTTTTTTATATTCAAAAAGTTTTGAATCTTTTTTTTTATTGTTGAAAAAACTTACCTGTCCTTTTGAGAGAAATGAATCAAGCTCTTTAGCATTAAAAATCCTGACCTTGCCAAACTCTCCATCAAAACCAGGATCAATATTTAAATTATCATTTCTCATTCTTTCAATTGCTTCAGATAAAAGGGGAATTTCTATTTTATCAAGAAGATCTTTTTCACAGCCCCATAAAGCATTAAATTCAGAACCAGCTTTATTTATTACCTTTTCATAAAGAGCTTTTACTTTTTTAGTGTTTGGACCTACTTTTGAAATTTCTGATAATATGGCTGTAAGAGGAACTATACTTTTAAAAGGCGGCGACTCTTTTTTTATTTGGTCTATATTTTTTCTGTCTGAAAGTTCAATTATTCTATAATAAACTCCAAGGGTAAGGTTTTTGCCGCAAACAGGACAAATTCCCTTATTTTCAAGAGTTTCCATTGGAGAAAGACAGACATTGCATTTTCTATGGCCGTCAAAATGATATTTTCCTTCTTCAGGGAAAAATTCAAATGTTCCCTTAAACTTATTTTTATCCTTTTTTTTAAGAGCATCTTTAATTTCATAAAAAGACATTTCACAGTCAAAAACATTGGCTTCTCTTCCGAGTTTTCCCGGTGAATGGGCATCTGAATTGGAAATAAGAGTATATTTATCCAAATTTGATATTAAAAAATTCATATCTGGATCTGAGGAAAGTCCTGTTTCAAGTGCAAAAATCTCTGAACTCAAATCTTCATAACATTCTTCAAGGGTATCAAACCCTGATCTTGAACCAAATAAAGAAAACCAGGGTGTCCAGATATGGGCAGGAATAAGAAAGCCTCTTTCATCTGTTTCAAGTATAATTTCAAGAAGATCCCTTGAATCAAGCCCAAGAATAGGTCTTCCGTCTGATTTTATATTGCCTATTAAATTTAATTTAAAATTAAATTTTTTAACTGATTCAAGGGATGGAAAATAAACTAAGTTGTGAATTTTTCTGACTTTTCCGTTTTTTTTATAGATTGAACTTATTTCTGACTGAAGCATAAATCTTATTTTTTCATTAAAAGACTTATTTACTTCATCTTTTAAACTTATTTTAATATCTTTTCTTAAAGAAAAAAGGCCTGTTGATTTATCTTCTACAAGTTTTTCTTCAAGTTCATTAAACCATCCTGGATGGGTAAAATCACCTGTTCCAATGACATTAATTCCTTTTTTAGAAGCATAAATATAATTATTTTCCAAATCTGAATTTTTTGCTGTTGCCATTGAATATTTTGAATGTATATGAAGGTCTGCTAAAAATTTCATATTATTATTGCCTTATAAGCTTATTATTATATATTCTTTATGGTTGTACCTGAAATATTAATTAAACGGAAACTATCTTTTTTGTCCATTCCAAAGTCAGATTTTAAATTTAATCATTGATTGTTTAATTTACCCTGAGGTTAAATTTTTATTCCTGATTTAAAAAACTATAAATTAAACAATTAAACTCATAATAAAGGAGTTACAAATGGGTCTTTTAACCTCATCATCATCATTTTTAAGGTATAAAATTGATGATGACCAAAAACTTTCTTCAGAAAAAATAAGAATTTGCTTAAAAGAAAACCAATTTCCTGAATTTGCAGAATCTGAAATGACTGAATCAATTGCAGGATGGGTGTCTTATGAAAATCATTTTGACACAGATTTTGAATTTGATCCTATAAAGTATGGAAATTATTTTGTTTTTTGTCTGAGAATAGATAAAAAATCTATTCCAAAAAAAATAATTGACAAGCATTTAGCTATTGAATCAAAAAAAATAATGAAAGAAGCAAATAAAGATTATCTTTCAAAGAATGAAAAATCAAAATTAAAAGAAGATATTATCTTGAGATTAAGCCTTCAGATGCCTTCCATACCAGATATTTATGATATTTTATGGATACCTGAAAAAAACGAAATTATATTTTTTACCACCCAAAAAACTATTAATGAAATTTTTGAAACCCTTTTCCGTCAAACATTTAAAACATCTATTATAAGACTTTTTCCATACACAAAGGTTTATTTTAATGATGGAATTTCAGATACAAGCAAAGATGTTTTCTACACTTCTTCACATATAAATATTTGGGAGTCTTAAAATGCTGGATATATCTGTAGCGTACAATAAATATAAATTTACAGGTTTTGAATTTTTAACATGGCTTTGGTTTATAATAGAGAATAAACCTGAAATTATTGACAATATATCACCTGAAATTAAAGATTTCAGCATTAATGATAAAATAGTCATAGAAAATTTTAAAGAAGAATCAGTAGAAAAAATAACCATAAACGGTAACACAGCAAATCTTGATGAAGGAGTTCTTGCAATAAAAAAAGGAGCCCTTGTTACAGAACTTAAGATCAGTTTTAAAACAGGGGAAGATATAGATGTTAAATTTCTTATTAAAGGAGAGAGTCTGGATATTACAGGATTCAATGTATTAAAATATAAATTTTCAACTTCACCTGATGAAATAGAAGGATCTGTTATAGAAAAAGCATACTTCCTAGAGTTATTGACAGACCTTGTTGATAAACTTTTCCAAAAGTTCATTTTATTAAGAATTTCAGAAGATTGGATAAACAAAGAATTGTCAACAATAAGTAAATGGATTGAAAACAGAACTAAAAGTTATTAACATAAAAAATATGTCTGTATAAAAAATAAGGTTTATAAAATACAAGATGTTAATTAAAAACCAAATAAAAACAAACAATTAAGTTACTAATGAACAAGTTAACAATATATATTAATAAAAGGTTTTAAAATATGAAAATAAGAATAGAAAAAAACAGCTTTAAAAATGTTCTGGAAAAAATTCAAGGAATGACAAGTCAAAAAACTTCTCTTCAAATAACCAGGAATGTAATTATAGAAACAATTTCAGATAAAGAAATATCTGTAAAAGCAACTGATCTTATTTCTGAATATTACTGCACTATGGAAGCTGAAATAGAAACAAAAGGCATAATTGCCCTTAATTCAAAAAAATTTTTTGATATAGTTAAATATTTTCCAGAAGATTTTATACCCATTGAAGAAATAGATTTCCAATGGATAAAAATTGGTACAAAAGATGTTTATTTTCATCTTGTAGGAGCTTCTCCTGAAGATTTCCCAGGAATTTCACTTGATTTTGATTCTGAATTTTTTGATACAAATTCCAACTCTTTTAAAAAAATGCTTACAGCAGGAAATTCAATTAACCCGGAAATGAACGAATTAAGGACTTTTATTTTAGGTATAAATATTTCTTTTTTAAACAATAAAAATTTTTCTTCATTAAAAATGTTTTCTACAGATACAAAAAGAATTATAAAAACAGAAATAAGAAGTGAATCTTTAATCCCCGAAGAACTAAACTCAAAATCTGTTCTTCTCCCGAAAAAAGTTATTTCTGATTTAATAAAGTTTATAGATCAGGAAAAAGTAAGTTTATCTTTTACATCTGAATTATTGATTCTCAAACAGGGAAATGAATTTTATTCTGTAAATGTCTTGGAAGGAGATTTTCCTGACTGCAGCGGACTTGTAGTTCCGGATCACGAATACGCAATAGAGATTGATAAAAATATTTTAAATGATACTCTTCAAAGAGTTTCTATAGTTGCAGATGATAAAATTCCAATAGTTTTTTTTAATTTTTCAGATAACACCCTTACTTTATCTTCAAGTAATCCCGAACTTGGAGAAGCTAAAGAATCCATAGGAATCAAATTTGAAAAAGAAGGTTTTGAAACAGCTTTCAATTCAAGATATATTTTAAATATTTTAAAAGATATTCAGGATAATTCTGTAATTCTTTATTTGAAAGATAAATCATCACATTGTATAATAACGGGTTCTGAAAATCTTGATTATGCAGCGGCTATAATGCCGATAAAAATTTAAATTTTAAGGAAATAAAATGTCTGAGTTAAAAAGAGAGTATAATGCAGGCAGTATTAAAATACTTGAAGGTCTTGAAGCTGTAAGAAAAAGACCTTCCATGTATATAGGCAATACTGAAGAAGCAGGTCTTCACCATCTTGTATACGAAGTTTTGGATAATAGTATTGATGAAGCAATGGCTGGTTACTGCAATGAAATAGACATAACAATACATACAGATAATAGTGTGACTGTTACAGATAACGGAAGAGGTATTCCCGTAGATCTTCACGAAAAAGAAGGTGTTCCTGCAGCAGAAGTTGTAATGACCAAGCTTCATGCTGGGGGTAAGTTTGACAATGATTCTTATAAAGTATCAGGAGGACTTCACGGAGTTGGTATTTCTGTGGTAAACGCCCTTTCTGAAAATCTTGAGATGACAATCTGGAAAAATGAAAATATTTATAATCAAAAGTTTTCAAAAGGTAAAAAAGTAACAGAGCTTGAAATAATAGGTTCAACTGAAAAAAACGGAACAAGAATTCACTTTGAACCTGATATTACAATAATGTCTACAAACAACTTTAATTTTGAAGTTTTATCAAGAAGAATGAGAGAACTTGCTTTTCTTAATAAAAGCATAAAAATTTCTATTGAAGATGAAAGATCTGATGAAAAAAACAGTTTTTTTTATGAGGGAGGAATAAAAACTTATGTTGAATTTATCAACAAGCATTCCTCTGCCATTCATGAGCCGATTATAATTGAAGGTAGTCATGAAGATGTTTCTGTAGAGGTTGCAATCCAGTACAATGACACATTTAATGAAAAAATTTATACTTTTGCAAATAATATAAATACCACAGAAGGTGGTTATCATTTAAGCGGTTTTAAAGGCGCACTCACAAGGACTTTAAATAATTATGCAAGTAGTGACAGTCTTCCTAAAAATTTGAGAGCAAGAATAACAGGTGATGATGTAAGGGAAGGTTTGGCTGCAATAATAAGTGTTAAATTAAAAGAGCCTAAGTTTGAAGGACAGACAAAAACAAAACTTGGTAACAGTGAGCTTAAAGGTATTGTCGAGTCTCTTGTCAATGAAAAGCTTGCTATTTATCTTGAAGAAAATCCCCAGAATGCCAGAAAAATAATAGCAAAAGCAGTGGATGCTGCAAGAGCAAGGGATGCTGCAAAAAGAGCAAGGGATCTTGTAAGGAGCAAGGCAAATATTGGTGATACTACTCTTCCTGGTAAACTTGCGGATTGTCAGTCAAATAAACCTGAAGAAAAAGAACTTTATCTGGTGGAAGGTGATTCAGCTGGCGGTTCAGCCAAGCAGGCCAGAGATAGGAGATACCAGGCTATTTTACCGCTTAAAGGTAAAATTCTAAATGTTGAAAAAGCAAGATTTGACAGGCTTTTAAAATCGGAAGAAATAAAAAATATGATCACAGCCCTGGGGGCAGGAATTGGAAAAGATGATTATGAAATTGAAAAAATAAGATATCATAAAATTTTTATAATGACTGACGCAGATGTTGACGGTGCTCACATAAGAACCCTTCTTTTAACTTTTTTTTACAGACATATGCCTGAAATTATTGAAAAAGGTTATCTTTATATAGCTCAGCCTCCTCTTTATCGAATAGGCAAAGGTAAAAAAGGAGTTTATCTTAAAAATGATCATGGTTTTAATGAATACCTGGTTTCAAGATTTTGTGAGTTAAAATATGTTGAATCAGGAAAAGAAAAGACAAAAATTGAAGACAATGAGGTTTCTAAATTTCTTTTAAAACTGATAAGTCTTTATGAAAACCTTTCTTTTCTTGATGATATGGGATTTGAAAAAAGAATAGTAAAAATTTTGCTTGATGAAAAAGTCAGTGATAAGGATTATTTGCAAAGTGAAGAAAAAATGAGCCTTTTAAAAGATAAGTTTGAGCAAAGTAATTTTTTTATAGATGAATTTATCTGGAATGAAGAAAAGGAGGTTTTTGAGCTGACCTTAACTCCTCCTGAAATAGAAGAAGAAGATGAAGATCATGAATCATCAAGAGTAAGAGAGAAAAAACCTGTAAGAATTTCAAGAAGACTTGTTTTTTCAAAGGAATATCAAAGTATTCTTGAAGACTGGAGTTTTATTGAAAAATACTATTATCTTCCATTTTACATAGGAACTAAAGAAGGAACTTCAGTTGTCAAATGTGAAAGTTTAAAAGAATTTTACAATAAGGCAATGGAAGAAGCTAAAAAAGGCGTTTCAATTCAAAGATATAAAGGTCTTGGTGAAATGAACCCGGATCAGCTTTGGGAAACTACAATGGATCCTTCAACAAGACAGCTTTTACAGGTAAAGGTGGAAGATGCTGAAGCAGCTGATGAAATTTTTTCTCTTCTTATGGGTGATGAGGTTGAACCAAGAAGAAATTTTATACAAACCCACGCATTGGAAGTATCTACCTTAGACTTTTAATGTTTTAAATAAAAACCGGATTGAGCCTTGGTTTAAATTTACAGACAATTATTTCTTCTTAAATGTTTTGTATTTAAGGGAGATAAGAAAATGTTTATAAAAAATTAGATTTTAAAGAGTGTTTAAAAATCTTTATCTATAATTTTTAATACTAAAATATATGGATAAAGTTCTTTTTTATTGTCTTTTTTAAGTTGAATTCATCAACCAGTCCTCTGTCCTTGATAAATTAAATTTTGTTATTTTTTCATTTATTTAAAAACTATGATGATTCTGTCTCCCCGTAATTTGTAAATGAATAAATTTCAGAATAAAACAGAGAATGAAAATATGAATAAACTTAAAAAATTAAAAATTGTTTTTGAAGCTGAAAATGATTTAGATATAATATCTGAATTAATTGCAGATTGTTTTTATAAAAATAATATAAATGGGGTTGTAATTGAAACTCCTGTAGAGCTGACAGAAGAATGGGGTGATAATCCAGTTTTAAGCGATATTTACTCTGTGTCAGGCTATATTAAAAATTTAGAATCAGAAAAAATTGAAATCATACAAAAGGATGTTTTTAATATTTTAAAACCTTTTGATGTGAAACTTGATTTTCAAATAAGGAAAATTTTAGAAGAAGACTGGTCAAATTCCTGGAAAGAGTTTTTTTATCCTGTTGAAATTTCAGAAAAGATTGTAATTAAACCTACCTGGAGAGAGCTTGAAAAGGATTATAAAATTATAATTAATATTGATCCTGGAATGGCTTTTGGAAGTGGATCCCACGAAACAACAAGTCTTTGTGTTAAATTAATTGAAGAAACTGTTGAAATAAACGATAGAGTTCTTGATATAGGATGCGGTTCTGGAATTTTAATGATTGCCGCCAAAAAATGCGGAGCATCTTTTGTTACAGGAATTGATAATGATCTTTCAGCTGTTGAAATTTCAAAATCAAATATGGAACTTAATGAAATAGATCCGTCAACCTATGATATTTTTGGTTCAGATCTTTTAAATTCTGTAAATGGTAAATTTGACCTTGTAACCGCAAACATACTTGCTGAAGTAATTGTTGAACTTATCCCGGAATTGAAAAAAGTTTCACAAAAGAATACCAGGTATATATTTTCAGGAATAATTGAAGATAAAATGAAAATGGTAATAGAAAAAATGGAAGAATTTAATATAGAGCCTGAAAAAATTTATAATGAATCAGGATGGGTTGCAATCAGGGGAATATATAAAGCTTAAGTTTTGAAATCAAAAAATACGGAAAAACAAATGAGATATAATAATTTTTACCTAAATGTAAAAAATCCCGGAACCTATCTTGGAAATGAAGTAAATGCGGTAAAAAAAAATGAAGAAGAAATACTTTTAAATTTTGCACTGGCTTTTCCTGATCTTTATGAGATTGGGTCTTCCCATTTTGGAATTCAAATTTTATACGATATTCTTAATAGTCATAAAGATATTTATGCTCAAAGGGTTTTTGTTCCATCTCCGGACATGAAAGAGCACCTTAAAAAAAATAAAATATCCATAGGCGGCCTTGAAACAAAAAAACCTTTAAAAGATTTTGATATTATTGGTTTTTCTCTTTTATATGAGCTCAATTATACAGGAATTCTTGAAATTTTGGATTTGGGTGATATTCCTTTTTACTCATCTCAAAGGGATGAAAGTTTTCCTTTTGTAATTGCAGGCGGCCCATGCATGGTAAATCCTGAGCCTGTGGCAGATTTCTTTGATTTTATTTTTATTGGAGATGGAGAAGAGGCAATTCTTGAAGTATCTGAAAAAATTATAGAATGGAAACAAATAAAAAGTAGAAAAAAATCAGATCTTTTATACTCAATAAAAGATATTCAAGGTGTTTATGTGCCTTTATTTTTTGAAGATACTAAAAAAGAAAATCTTTTTTTAGAAAGTAAGTTTTTTGATTATAGAAAAGTTGAAAAAAGAAAAATAAAAGATCTTGAAGACGCTCCGTTTCCTGTCTCACCGATTATACCTTATGGAAAACCTGTTCACGATAGACTCAGGCTTGAAATTTCCAGGGGATGCACCAGAGGATGTCGATTCTGTCAGGCAGGAATGATTTACAGGCCTGTAAGGGAAAGAAGTGTTAAAAAACTTTTGGAGATTGCTGAAAAATCAATAAAAAATACAGGTTATGAAGATTTGTCCCTTCTTTCTTTAAGCACTGGTGATTATACTTGTTTTCCTGAACTTTTATTATTTCTGATGAAAAGATATATGAAAGAGGCAAGATCTGTTTCTCTTCCATCAATACGAGCAGGAAGACTAACAAAAGATTTGATGGAAGAAATTCAAAAGGTAAGAAAAACAGGGTTTACCATAGCTCCTGAAGCAGGTTCTCAGAGATTAAGAGATGTTATCAACAAAGATTTAAGTGAAGAAGAAATAGTGAATACTGTAAAAAGTGCCTTTGATATGGGATGGAAAATTATAAAACTTTATTTCATGACAGGGCTCCCTTCTGAAACAAAAGATGATCTTGATGAACTTGTTGAGTTGGTTAAAAAACTAAAATTTCTTCCCGAAGCAAAAAATTGTAAAATAAATGTAAGTTTTACAACATTTATCCCAAAACCTCATACACCTTTTCAATGGGAAAAACTTTTAAGCCGTGAAGAGTCCCTGGAAAATTTTTTATATCTCAAAAATAACCTTAAAAAAATCAAGGGTGTTAATTTAAAATGGCAGGATCCTGAACATTCAAGGCTTGAAGGTCTTTTTTCAAGGGGAGACAGAACCCTTGCTCCATTGATAGTAAAGGCTTATGAATCTGGGTGTCATCTGGATGGATGGTCTGAGCACTTTGATTATAATAAATGGATTGCTGCTGTTGAAAGTCTTGGAATTGATATTGATTTTTATACAGGTAAAAGAGATGAAGATTCAAGTCTTCCCTGGGATAAAATAGATACAGGGGTAACAAAAGAATATCTTTTAAAAGAATTGTACAATTCAAAAAATACTATTGTCACCCAGGACTGTAGAATCAGTGAATGCAACCAATGCGGGGTATGTGATTTTAAAAATATTTACCCAAAAGTTTTTGACAAGCCAGGAATTTCCCATGATTTTTATAAAAACGTTCATTTAGAACAAACTGATAAAAATAAAATTTTAAAGTTAAAAGTTTTGTTTGAAAAACTTGGAAATGCTGCTTACTTTGGTCATTTGGAAATTGTTGGAATTTTCCAGCGTGCTTTTGACAGATCCAAAATGAAGTTTGATTTTTCCAAAGGATTTCATCCTAAACCGAAAATGACCTTCAAAGATGCCCTGCCCCTTGGAATGGAAAGCTATGGCGAATTAATGACTGTGGATTGTTATGATATGGATATTGAAAGCCTGTTTCTAAATCTTAACAAAACTCTTCCCCAGGGTCTTTTAATTAAAAATATTGAAAAAGTGGAAAAAAAATATAAATTTTATCCACATTCCTTATCTGTTTATGAAGTCAATTTAAGAAATGCTGATATTTATTCAGATAAGATAAAAGAATTTAATTTGTTAAATTCTTTTGAAATAACTCTTTTGAAAAAGAAAAAACCAAGAAATTATGATTTGAAAAAATGGTTTGAACAAGTAAAAATAGTAGATACAGGTAAAATTAAAATGAAAATTTTATCTGAAAATGGTAAGACACTGCGACCTGATATTTTTTTAAATCATTTTTTGAATTTAGACAAAGAAAAAATAAGAAATTTAAAAATATACAAAATTAAAGAAATGGATAAAGTTTAATGGAAAAAGAGCTTATTATTAATGCATCTTTGCATGAAACAAGAGTAGCTCTTCTTGAAAACGGTGTTTTATCAGAACTTTTTATTGAAAGGGGGATTGACGAAAACATTGTCGGAAGTATCTACAAGGGTAAGATACAAAGAGTGCTTCCAGGAATGCAGGCGGCTTTTGTTGAAGTAGGACTTGATAAAGCTGCATTTCTTTATGTGGATGATGTTGTCCAGACAGATAACTTAAACTTGGAAAGTGAAGATTTTTTAGAAAAATTCAGTGGTGACTTAACAGATGAAACTGAAGACTCTAGTGGTTATGGTGTTTCAGGTCATGAAGAAAAAAGTTTTCAAATTCAGTCTGTATTAAGTGAAGGCCAGGAAATTGTTGTTCAGGTATCCAAAGGTCCTATGGGAACCAAGGGAGCCAGAGTTACAACTCATATTTCAATACCAGGACGTTATCTAGTACTCATGCCCACTATAAATCACATAGGTATTTCAAGAAGAATAGGAGAGCCTTCTGAAAGGGAAAGGCTTAAAAAAATTATTGAATCAGAAAGAATTAATAATTATGGATTTATTTTAAGAACAGCAGCTGAAGGTATAGAGGAAGAATCCATTATAAGGGAAATGAAATTTCTTGAAAAATTATGGAAATCCGTTGTTGAAAAAAATAAAACAAAATCTGCTCCTGTATGTCTTCACCGAGATCTTTCAGTAACTTTAAGAGCAGTAAGAGATCTTCTTACCCACGAAGTAAACAAAGTTGTTATTGATATAAAAGACGGTTATAAAGCTGTAAAAAGTTTTTTAAAAAAGCATATGGTGGATTTTCCTGTAAAAGTTGAACTCTTTCAAGGAAAAGAGCCTATTTTTGATGCCTATAATATTGAAATTGATATCCAAAGAGCATTAAAAAAAAAAGTATGGCTTAAATCAGGTGGATATATAATAATTGAGCATACCGAAGCTTTAGTTGCAATTGATGTTAATACCGGAAGATATGTAGGAAAACATAATTTTGAACAAACAATTCTTAAAACAAATCTTGAAGCTGTTAAAGAAATTGCATACCAGGTAAGGCTTAGAAATCTTTGCGGAATAATAATTGTAGATTTTATTGATATGGAAGAAATAGAAAACCAGGAAAGGGTTTTCAGAGCTTTAAAAGAAGCTTTGAAAAAAGATAAAACAAAAACATATATTGTTCCAATGACAGAACTTGGACTTATTCAGATGACAAGGAAAAGAGAGAGAAAGTCTCTTAATTCTACTCTTTGTCAAGATTGTCAATATTGTGAGGGAAGAGGATTTTTAAATTCAGGAAAAACAATATGTTATAATATTGTAAGGGATGTGAAAAGAAAATCTGTGGATATGACAGGAGAATCTTTTACAATAAGATGCAATCCTGAAATAGCATCACTTCTCCATGGAGAGGAAGCTAAGATTCTTCAGATTATAGAAGATTTTACAGATAAGCCTGTTGTTGTTTATCCTGTTTCTAATTATTTCAGAGAGCAATTTGATATAATAGAAAATTTGAGAAAACCTGAATCTTATTAGATTTATAAGATATTTTAATTTATCAGATGGAAAAAATTGACAAATCTAATATATTGTGTTTATTTGTTCAGGTTAATGTAGATAATAAATAGTTTAAATTTAACAAATATTAGAAATTACAAGGAAATTTAATTATGAAACGTACATTTCAGCCCAGCAAAATTAAAAGAGTAAGAAGACATGGATTTAGACGTAGAATGTCTACAGTCGGTGGAAGGGCTATTATAAGAAGAAGAAGATCTAAAGGTCGTAGAAAACTATCAGCCTAATAATTAAAAAATTACTAACTGGTATTTTTATTCAAAGGTACCAGTTTTCTTATATCTGAAGCTAAAAATTTAAATATTTAAAGATATACTTTTGGCAGAATATAAATTTGACAAATCCCGGCGTCTTTTAAAAAGACAAGAGTTTTTGAAACTTGCAAATATTGGAAGTGTCAGTCATTCCAAACACTTTATCGGTGTTTATGGAAAAAAAGACAAAAAATCTGATTTAGGCAGGATAGGTATTACTGTGTCTAAAAAAG
The DNA here is from genome assembly GCA_034006035.1 of Desulforegulaceae bacterium. Taxonomy (NCBI): domain Bacteria; kingdom Pseudomonadati; phylum Thermodesulfobacteriota; class Desulfobacteria; order Desulfobacterales; family Desulforegulaceae; species Desulforegulaceae bacterium. The sequence continues at coordinate 87,660 of JAVETN010000003.1, read as the reverse complement.
TAGGTAATTCTGTTGAGAGAAACAGAATAAAACGTCTTGTCAGGGAATATTGGAGGCTTAATCAACACTCATTGCAATCTATTCCAGATATAAATATAATAGCCAAGAAAAGTGCTTCTTTCAAGGATTCCAAAGAAATATTCAAATCTCTTTTTATTCTTTTTAAAAAAACAGGTAAACTTAAAAATGATTAAGAAAGTTTTTCTTTTTCTGATACGTTTTTACCAGTTGGCAATCTCTCCTTACTTAGGGGACAATTGCAGGTTTTGTCCAAGCTGCTCTGCCTATTCATATCAGGCTATAGAAAAATACGGAATATTGAAGGGTTTGTTTTTGTCTTTAAAACGAATACTGAAATGCAATCCTTTTCATCCAGGAGGGTATGATCCTCTTTTATAAGGATTGTTTAATTAAAACTTTAAAAAATTTTGATGAGGAAATATGGAACAGCTTCGTCTTTTAATCGCTGTAGTTTTATCTTTTATTGTTTTTTTCGGATGGAATTATTTTTATACTAAAAATCATCTTCCTTCAGAAAATACAGCGTTTCTAGAAAACAACACAACCCAAGACAATATTGATAATAAAGTAAATGAAAATAAATTTTATAATATAAAAGACAACTTAGGTGCTGAAGAAACAAAGAATATAATAAGAAGTCTTCCTGTTGATGAAAAAAAATATGTCATTGAAACAGATAATTACATTGCAGAATTATCAAGTGTTGGAGCAAAGCTCACGAGCTTAAGGCTTAAAAATTATAAAGAAATTAATGGAGAAAGTTCTAATTTCAAGGAAATGATAGATAATGATTTTCTTTCAGGTAGTTTTTTTACTGAACTTAAATCAGGAACAGGATTAGATTTAAAAAAATCCAATTTTTATTCAAAGCAAAATCCCGGGGAAATACATTTTTCTTCAAATAAACTAGACTTAGTTTTTGAATATCAGACAGAATCAGGTTTTACGATAAGAAAAAAATATGTATTTTATAAAGATTCTTATCTTTTTGATTGTGAAATAGATTTAATAAATAATACAGGCTATCCTTTTTCAAACCAGCTTATTGTTTCAATTAACTCTGAAAAGCCTGAGGCAAGGCAGATAGGGTTTGTTGGGCCTTCTGTTTACAGAAATAACAATCTTGATCATATAAAAATCAAAAAACTTGACGAAGAAGGTAATTTTAATTCAAAAATTGAATGGGGAGCTTTGGAGTCTATTTATTTCATAACAGCAGTTATTCCTGATTTTGATGAAAGTATAATTTGTGATTTTTCAATTCTTAAAGATAAATACTCTGGTTCTAAAAAAGAATATATAAAAGCTGATTTTATTTCAAACCCTTTCAGTCTTCAGAATGGAGAGAAAAAAATATTTAAATATCATTTTTATTCTGGGCCGAAAAGAATGGATATTTTAAAATCTGCCGGTTTTAAACTGGAAAAATCAGTTGATTTTGGTTTTTTTGACGCAATTTCCAAGCCTTGTTTATGGGTTTTAAATTATATTTATAAGGTTATTCCAAACTATGGGGTTTCCATAATTATGCTTACCCTTCTTGTTAAGATAATCTTTTGGCCTCTTGGAACCAAAAGTGCAAAATCAATGGAGCAAATGAAAAAAATCCAACCTCTTATGAAGGAAATAAGAGAGAAATATCAAAACGATAAACAAAGAATGAACCAGGAAGTTATGAGTTTATATAAAACTTATAAAGTAAATCCCCTTAGCGGCTGTTTGCCTATTCTGGTTCAGATTCCTATATTTTTTGGGCTTTACAGAATGTTGTTCAGTGCTATTGAGTTAAGACATGCGCCTTTTATGCTGTGGATTCAGGATTTGTCAGCCCCTGACAGATTATTTGATTTAAATTTTGCCATCCCTTTTATGAAGGAGCCTTATGGATTACCTCTCCTTACCATTGTAATGGGTGCATCAATGTTTTTACAGCAGAAAATGACACCTACCGGGGGAGATCCCACCCAGGCTAAAATAATGCTTTTTATGCCGATTTTTATAACTGTGATTTTTGTTAATCTCCCTGCAGGGCTTGTTCTTTATATGCTTGTTAACAATCTTTTCACAATGGGGCAGCAATATTATGTATCCCGTTTCCTTTCTAAATGATGATGGAGGTTTTTATGGCTATTCATAAGGAATATGAAGGCAAAGATGTTGAATCAGCAATCGAAGCAGCTTTAAAAGATCTTAGTGTTTCAGCAGATAAGTTGGATTATGAAGTTGTTGAGTACGGAAATAAAGGTTTACTATTTGGTTTGATAGGAGTTAAAAAAGCGAAAATAAGAATTAAAGTTTCTTCTGATAAATCAGAAGAAAACATCTCTTCTCTTGTGGATGAAGCTTTTTCATCGGGCAAACCTAAAGAAAAAAAGAAACCATATTTTCCAAAACCTGATAAAAAGGCAAAGGAAGAAATTAAAAAGGACGAAACTAAAATTGTCCATGAAATTTCATCTGAAAAATCTGCAATTGAAAAAGAAAAAACAATAGTAAAATCAGAAGAAATTAAAGAGGTTTTTGTTAGTTCCAAAGAAGATAAAAACGACTCTTTTCCCTTGGAAATATCTGAAGATGCCGTAGAAAAAGGAAGAGAAGCTCTGGAAAAAATTCTTATTTTACTAAGTGATAGTTTTGAAATTTCTCCGGAAATAAGAGAAAATGAAGTATTATATAATTTAAAAGCAGAAAATCCCGGTGTTATTATTGGTAAAAAAGGGCAAAATCTTGAAGCGATGCAATTTATTATAGACAAGATTGTAAATAAAATATCTGAAGGCAGAGTAAGAGTTCTTATTGATATTGAAGATTATCTTGAGAGAAGAAAGCAAAATCTTTATTCAATTGCTCTAAGGTATGCAGATAAGGTTAAAAAAACAGGAAAGCCTGCCACCATAGGTCAATTGTCAGCCTATGAAAGAAGATTTATTCATATAGCTTTAAGAGACGATAGACGTGTAAGAACCCAGAGTATGGGCGAAGGTTATTATAGAAAACTCGTGGTTTTTCCATCTAGAAGACCAAAGGGTAAACCACGTACTTCCAAAAACAGATAAAGAATTGAACCGGAGTTTTGTATTTATAAACTCCGGTTTTGAATCTCATCCAATGATAAATTCATTTTCAAATAACAATACAATAGCAGCTATATCAACTCCGCCGGGAAACGGTGGGATTGGTATAATAAGAGTTTCAGGTTTTAATGCTTTTGATATTGGCCTTTCTTTATTTAAAAGAAAAGCCGATAAAAAGTTTTTATCTCTTAAAATGGAAGCTCTTAAATACAGATATCTTTACCATGGTTTTATAATAGATCCTCATTTAGAATTTGTTATTGATGAGGTTTTGATTGTTTTTATGAAATCACCCTATTCATATACCAGGGAAGATATTGTTGAAATTCATTCCCATTCAGGAAAATTTGTTCTTGATAAAATTTTATCTCTTGTTTTAAATTCAGGATCTGAGCCTGCTGCTCCTGGTGAGTTTACTAAACGAGCTTTTTTAAATGGGAGGATAGATCTTACCAAAGCTGAATCTGTAATGGATATAATTAATTCTTCAAGCGAAGCTTCCCATAGAATTGCAGCCAGCCTTTCCAGTGGAGAATTAAAAGAAAAAATAATTGAAGCAAGAAATAAATTAATAGATATAGAAGCAAATATTATAGCTTTTGTGGATTTTCCAGATGATATAGATGAATATTTTGATCATTCTCTTTTTTTAAAAACTATAAACGAAATAAAAAAAGAGATAGGATCTCTAATTTTAAATTATGATAATTGTCATCAGGTAAGAGATGGGTATAAAATTACAATTGCAGGTCCTCCAAATGCGGGAAAATCAAGCCTTTTAAATAAACTTATTTCAAAGGAAAGAGCTATAGTTACATCAATTCCGGGAACAACAAGGGATATAATTGAAGAGGCTTTAAATTTGGATGGGTTTCCTTTAGTTTTATCAGATACTGCCGGGATAAGAGAAACTGATAATGAAATTGAAAAAATAGGGGTTTTAAAATCAAGAGAGCTTCTAGAAAAATCAGATTTAATTATTTTTTTGATTGACGGGTCTGAGCCATTTTATCCTGAAACAGATAAGTTGTTTCAAGAAATTAAGAATTACCCTTTTATTCTTGTTGTAAATAAAATAGATCTTTTTGGCAAAGATGTTTCACGTGGAACATTTTTAACTGAAAAAAATCAGCCATTGTATATCTCCGCAAAAGAAAACAAAGGAATTGATGAACTTAAAAATAAAATAGTTCATTATTTTGGAAAAAATTTTACTTCCTCTGATTCATATCTTGTTCCAAATAAAAGGCAATATTCAGTTTTAAAGAAATTGAATTCTAAGGTCAGTTTAATATCTTCTTCTGTCAATGATAATTATGATATCGAACTGATTTCTTATGATTTAAAAACCTGTATTGATTTATGTTCAGAAATCATAGGTGAACTTGTTTCTCCCGATATATTGGATCGAGTTTTTAGCAATTTTTGCATAGGAAAATAAATTAATGGAAGACCAATAGTCTTTAAAAGGTTTTTATTAAAATAGGTCAGAGTTAAAAATTCTTTGTTTCACGTGAAACATTAGAAGCTTGAATAAAAAGAATCTCTTTGATAAAAAATTGAGTTGATCTTATAAAAAATGAACTAATAAATTTTATCCATAAATTTTAAGGAGTTAAACTTGGATTTTACAAAATATTTTAAAGCTTATGAAGAACTTGCCAAATCTGTTGATAAAGCGTTTAAAAAAGTTGCTGATGATTTCCCAAAAGAGGTAAATTGCAAGCCCGGCTGTTCAGACTGCTGCTATGCGTTGTTCGATTTAACTTTGATTGAAAGTTTATATATTAATAAAAAATTCAGAGAAATCTATACTGACGATGTTAAAAGACATGAAATCATTAACAGAGCTGTAAAAGCAGACAGAGAAATTCACAGGTTAAAGAAAAAAGCTTTTGATGAACAAAAGCAAGGAGTTTCTGATATTGAAATAATAGGTATGATGGCAATGGAAAGAGTCAGGTGTCCTCTTTTAAATGAAAACAATCAATGTGATCTTTATGATTTTAGACCCCTTAACTGCAGAGCTTATGGAGTTCCTACAGAAACAGGAGGAACAAGCCATATTTGCGGAAGAACGGGTTTTGTTCAGGGTGAAAAATATCCAGCCATAAAAATGGACAAGCTTTATGAATTTCTTTATCAGATATCCAATGAGCTGGTAAAAAATATGAATACAAAGTTTACCAGGATGGGAGATATGCTGATACCTCTTTCCATGGCTATTATGACAGATTTTGATGATAATTATCTTGGAATAGAAGATTCGAAAGAAATAGAATTATAATAAAAATATAAAACAGCTTTTGTTTATAAATATAAAAAAACCCATGAGTTTAATATTTAAATCATGGGTTTTTTTGTGTTTAGGTTTTAATATTTAATTTTTGAAAACAAACTTTCCGCCAATGTGACCAGCTATACCTGCTGAGGCAAGCATAATTAGATGCAAAATCAGATAAAAACCTCCTCCGGCATCAGCAGAAAAACTTTTCCATAAAGCAAGAACACAGGATAAAGTGGCAACCACAGCAGCACTTACAAGTTTTGCCTGAAAAATTCCTGTCATTGCTTTTCTGTATCTGTTTATCCATTCAATATAACCGGTGTACAAAACCACAGGCATAAAAATAAAAACCAGGCTGATATTGTAGTATGCTGCAGTAATTAGAGATTCATTCCCAAAGAGAGAGCCTATTAAAAGAAGAAATACAGCCACAGGAATCACACCATTTGGGATATGAACAGTAATTGGGTGAAGATGGTGATCAAGGATTGCCTGGTCGATTTTTTCTTTTAAAGATGAAGGTTTTGTTTCTTTTAATTTTTCAGAAGATTCTGGTTTTGCCTCAGATGTTTCTTCTTTTTCTTCCTGCTCTGGTTTTTCCGCCTCTTTTTTTTCTATTAAGGTAAAGGCAGATTTACCAACGCCGCAAACAGGACAGGTCTCCGGGGGTTCATCACCTTCGTGAATATAACCGCAAACAGTACATTCCCATTGTTTCATTTACTAAGCTCCTTTTTTAAATTTTAATTTGTTTATAAACTAAAGTATTTTTTATCCATTTAAGCTCAGGGTCAAAATCTAATCAGAAAAACTTTATCTATTTTAAGATTGATTAATGTTTTAAGCTGAAAAGTGATAAAAAGGCTTATTTTTTTATAAAATCATTAACCAGGATAAAAATTTTTATTATAACTTAAATTCAAATTATAAAAAGTAAAATAAATTTCTGGTTTTCGGCCTGTTTATATACTATGTTTCAATAAAAAAAATAAGTATTAGAAAATAAAAGAATTAATTTTATAAATTAAAAAAAACCAATAATTCTTTACTATTAACAATAACTTTTCAAAAATTCAAAGTAAAAATGAAAGAAATAATCTTAGCATTCAAGAATAATGAAATTTTCAAAGACTTTAATAATAATGAACTTTGGCAACTTGCCGGTGAAATGGAAAAGGAGGTTTATGTTTCAGGAGAAAAACTTTTTAGTGCCGAAGAAAAAGCCTCAAATATTTATATTTTAGTTGATGGTCATTTCTTGATTCACCTTCCTGATAAACGAGCTTTTACCCTTATGAATCCTGGAGATATAATTGGAACAGAACCTTTTCTTGATAAAACTCATTATGTGACTACATGCACATGTCTTTCAAAAAAAGGAGTCTGCGGAGTGCTTACAAGTAAAACTCTTGTTAATGTTGAAAAAAGGTATGCTTCAATAAACTCAAGGCTTATACGTTTGAAAGATGAATTTTTATCCAAAACAAAATATTTTAAGAGATAAAAATGGAAATAAACCCATATTTATTAGCAGTTTCAGGATTGTTCATAGTTTTTTCAGGACTTGCATTTCTTGCTTTTGTTGTTTCTAATATACATAGAGTTTTATTTATTTTAGAAAATTTGAATTTTAAAAAGTTTAAAGAAAAAAAAATAATAACTGCTTCTTTTACAAAAAACCAAATAACTGAAACAAAAAAAATAATTTTTCTTTCAAAAAATAAAAAAGAGTCTTTTTATCTCCCTGATCTGATAGAAAAATCATTGATGAACGGTCAGGAAAACCCATGGATCCTTGTAGATTTTTTGATAAAAAAACAAATAATATGTCCTGATGAAACAGGAAAATTTTTTTGGAATGATAAGTCTCCAGCCTGGAAGTTAATTTTTAAAAAGTGAAGAAAAGTGGAAAATATTTTATTGTCATTTATAGAGAATACGGGCTTGTATTATTTTACATACAAGCATTTTATTATGCTTTTAATAGCCTTTTTCTTTCTTTATCTTGGGGTTTTTAAAAAATATGAGCCCTTGCTTCTTGTGCCAATTTCTTTTGGAATGATTATAGGCAATCTTCCATCACCGGCCTCAATGTCCCTTGGAGTGTACAGCGAGGGAAGCGTGTTTTATTATCTTTATCAAGGAGTGTCCCAGGGAATTTATCCTCCTCTTATTTTTATCGGCATAGGAGCAATGGCCGATTTTTCCTACATCTTATCAAGGCCTATTCTTATTTTACTTGGGGCTGCAGCTCAGGCAGGAATTTTTATTACTTTTATCGGAGCTTATTTTTTAGGCTTTGCTCCTACAGAATCAGCAGCAATAGGAATAATAGGGGGAGCAGACGGGCCCACAGCCATTTTTCTAACCTCAAAACTTGCTCCTGATCTTATTGGTCCCATAGCTATTGCAGCATATTCCTATATGGCTCTTGTGCCGGTTATTCAGCCTCCTATTATGAAATTACTTACAAGTAAAAAAGAACGATTGATCACCATGAGTTCAGATTTCAGGGAAATTTCAAAAAAGGAAAAAGTTATTTTTCCTGTTACAGCTCTTGTGATATGTTGCCTTATAGCTCCCGGAGCTCTTCCTTTGCTTGGAATGCTGTTTTTTGGAAACCTTTTAAAAGAAGCAGAAGTGACAAACAGGCTTGCTGAAGCTGCAAAAGGACCTTTAATTGATATTGTTACAATTTTGCTTGGAATAAGTGTAGGTGCAAGCACTCAGGCTGATGTTTTTTTGACAAAAAAATCTGTTACCATATTTATACTTGGAGTTGTTTCATTTGCCATTGCAACAATGTGTGGGATTTTGTTTGCAAAATTAATGAATATGTTTTTAAAAGAAAAGATAAACCCATTGATTGGGGCTGCAGGTGTATCAGCAGTACCTGACTCTGCAAGGGTTGTTCAAATGGTTGCAGCAAAGGAAAATCCCGGGAATTATATTCTAATGCATGCCATGGCTCCTAATATTTCCGGTGTAATTGGTTCTGCTATTGCTGCCGGTGTTATGTGGAGTATTATTGGAAATTTTTAAATACAAATATTAATATTAATAAATAAAGTCTGGAGGATTTTAAATGATTAAGGAAAGAATTGAAGACGACATTCTTATTGCGGTTTTATCAAATGGTAAAACAAACTCAATTGATTTTGAGACATTAAAGCAGCTGGATGCCTGTGTTGAAAAAGTAAATACAGAAGAAAAATTAAAAGGTCTTGTTCTTACAGGAGAAGGAAGATTTTTTTCAAGCGGATTTAATCTTCCCATGTTTCTTAACTTTAAAGATGTAGATGAAGCAGTTGATTTTTTCAATCAGGAAGAAGAAATGCTTTTAAATTTTTTCATGTGTAAAAAACCTGTTGTATGTGCAATGAACGGTCACTCTGCAGCCGCAGGTATGATTTTTGCCATGGCTTCAGATTATAGAATTGTAACAGGTCATCCAAAAATCAAACTTGGAATGAGTGAAATAAAAATTGGACTGCCCCTTACTTTGGCCCAGTCACAAGTTATGAGGTTTGGTCTTGATACAGATAAAAAATTTAGGGATATAATGTATTTTGGTGAAATGTATGATCCTGAAAAATCCCTGGAGCTTGGTCTTGTAGATGAGGTTGTTGAAGCTGATGATCTTGTAAAAAGAGCAAAGGAAATTGTAGCATTATGGATTGATCAGCCAAACCGGGCATTTATACAAATGAAAGAAGTACTGAGAAAAGAATTTGTTGAAAAAGCTCAAAAAAGACTGAAAGAAGAAAATTGGCAGGAAGGCATGAGCTGTTTTTTTGAAAAAGATGTAAGAGATATTCTTTCATTTGTACAGGCAGGACTTGAAGGATAATTAAAATTTTGTGCAGAAGAAGAAACCTTCTGCACATATTTCTTACCTGAATCAAGGTAATAAATATATATTCCGGAGTATTAAATGGATCTACAGGATTGCATAGTTTTTTTATTGGCCAAGAATTCTCAGTCAGGATATAAATTTTGGGCTGAATATATTTCGGAATATAATGTAACTACAGTTCAGGCAATGTTTCTTATTCTTCTTAATAGGGGGGATGGGATAACTTCACGTGAAATGAGTTCCCTTGTCATGCTTGACAGTGCAACAGTTTCGGGAATAATTGACAGACTTGCCGCTATTGATTTGGTTGAAAGAAGACCAAGTCCCACAGACAGACGTTCATCTCTTATTTTTTTAACAGAAGACGGCAGAACAAAAGGTGGTCTTCTTGATAGATTATTTGAAAAAGCACATAAAGATTTTTTATCTTCGCTTACAGATGAAGAAGAAATTTTTTTAAGAGATATTTTAAAAAGACTTTTGGAAAAGCATTCAGACTTTGTTTAAAAAATATATTTAATGATTAATCCCAAAAAATAAATTTATACTATTGATTTTATATTAAACTATCTTGTATACAAGATAGTTGTATGTAAGATAAATTTTAAACTAATTAAACAGGGAGATAAAAATGATTCTTTTCAATCCCAAAGAGCACAACATAAAATACAGTGATGAAAAAACACGAGATATGATGCAGAAGGTGATTGACTTTTTTGAAGACAAAGGTCTTAAGGCAATTAAAAAAGACTGGCATGAAAAGGTCTGGAACCACGATTTTGTAAAGTTTATGAAAGAAAATCAGGTCATGGCCACCCTTATGACTCCTTCAGGATATGGAGCTGAAGATTCAAGATGGGATACTTTCAGAAACTCAATGTTTGCTGAAATTTCAGCATTTTATGGAATTACCTATTGGTATACATATCAGGTTTCCATGCTTGGATTGGGCCCAATCTGGATGGGTTCAAACGAGGAAATGAAAAATAAAACAGCCCAGCTTCTTCAGGACGGAGAAGTCTTTGCTTTTGGTCTTTCAGAAAAAGAACATGGAGCAGACATTTATTCTTCAGATATGATGCTTTATCCCCAGGAAGACGGAACTTATAAGGCAAATGGTGATAAATATTATATAGGAAACGGAAATGAAGCTGCCATAGTTTCAACCTTTGCTAAAATTGCAGACAGCGGAGAATATGTTTTTTTTGGTGTAAACAGTAAGCATGAAAAATACGAATGCGTTAAAAATACAGTTAATGAGCAAAACTATGTTGCTGAATATGCACTTCATGATTATCCAATTACAGAAGCAGATATAATGCAAAAAGGCTCACAAGCCTGGGATGATATGCTAAATACCATAAATTTATGCAAATTCAACCTTGGCTGGGGTTCATTAGGTCTGGCGACCCATGCTTTTTACGAAGCTATTTCCCATGCAGCAGGAAGAAATCTTTATGGTAAATATGTAACAGATTTTCCCCATGTAAAAAGAATTTTTGTAGACTCATACTCCCGTCTTATTGCTATGAAAGTCTTTTCTGAAAGAGCAATAGATTATATGAGGTCTGCAAGTGCAGAAGACAGAAGATATCTTCTTTTCAACCCTATGGTTAAAATGAAGGTTACAAGAGAAGGCGAAGGCGTTGTTCAGGCTCTTTGGGATGTTATTGCAGCTAAAGGCTTTGAAGCAGAACCTTTTTTTGAAATAGCGGCCCATGAAACACCAATGCTTCCAAAACTTGAAGGTACTGTTCATGTAAACATGGCTCTTATAGTTAAATTTATGAATAACTATCTGTTCAAGCCTGCTGAATTTCCTGAAATAGGCAAAAGACACGACACAACTAATGATGATTTTATGTTTAGCCAGGGTCCTACAAAAGGTCTTGGTTCTATTCAGTTTCATGATTATAACATAGCTTACGATTCAGCTGATACTCCAAACCTTGCTGTTTTTAAAGAGCAGATAAAAGCTTTTAGAAATTTTCTTATAAAAGCAACCCCGGATAAAAATCAGGCAAAAGATATTGATTATCTTCTTAATCTTGGAGATATATTTTGTCTTATTCCTTATGGTCAGCTTATTATTGAAAATAAAGATCATATGGGAGTAAGTGATGAAATGCTTGATCAAATTTTTGATTTCATGGTAAGAGATTTTTCAAAATATGCAACAGAGCTTATGATGAAACCAAGCAATACAGATGATCAAAGAGAGCTTGCAAAGGCAATTTTAAGATCTCCTGCTCCAAATCCCGAAAGATTCAACAAAATCTGGGATGAAGTTTACAGTCTTAAAGATGCCTACAGAATGAAAGATCAGGATTTTTAAGTAAATCCTCTAATCTTCTCCATAAAGAAATAGGGCTCCTTGTAATTACAGGGAGCCTTATTAATTTTGTATTTTTAATTGATTTTAATAAAAGACAAAGTCACTACATTTAGATTTGAATTCAAAACAAGCTGAAAACATCATCATCAATAATTTTTTTAATAATATATTGCAAAACATTAATTACAACTGTATTTCCAAAAACACGGTAATTAACACTGTCAGAATCATGAAGGATAAATGATTCGGGAAAGCCTGAAATTTTTGCACATTCAAGAGGGGCTAATCTTCTAATTTTTTTATTTATCATATATAATCCAGTCTTTGCACCTATACCTCCGCCATATGCAGACAAGGTTACAGCATGACCGCATTCGTGATATATTCTTTCCCCCTGTCCTCCTTTATTAACAATTCCTATGCGGATAGGTTTTTGAGGATAGTTACCAAAAATATCTTTTTCTATTTTCACATCTTCTTTTAATTTTACATCATTGCGAGTTATTATATATTTTTTTGTCAGTTCATCAGGTAGGCAAAAATCTTTAAGCTTGGAATATTTATCTGTACTTCTCACAAATTTAAAACCATCGACCTTTAAATCTTTTCTGAATGCTAAAATATAAATCCTTTCTCTTTTCTGGGGAATACCGAATAAAGAAGCATTCAGCACTTTATAGTAAACATCATATCCTGCTTCATTTAATATATTTATAACAACTTTAAGAGTTCTTCCCTTATCATGATTTTCAAAGTTTTTTACATTTTCTAAAAATACAAGTTTAGGTAAATGATGTTTTATAATTCTTGCAATTTCAAAAAAAAGGGTTCCTCTTGTATCTTGAAACCCAAGCTGTTTCCCTGAAATACTAAAAGCCTGACATGGAAAGCCTGCACATAAAATATCATGATTCGGTATTTGAGATTCGGATATCTTAGTGATATCGCCGTAAGGCTTTTCACCAAAATTTTCATAATATATATCTTGGCAATCCTTATCCCATTCGCTGGAAAAAACACATTTAGCACCAAAAGATTCAAAAGCAAGCCTGAAACCGCCAATGCCTGAAAATAAATCTATAAAACTAAGTTGGGATAATTTTGTTTCATATGACTTTTCAAAATTTTCCATACTTAACCTTCAAAAAGAGATAAAGGATTGATTTTAAACTGAAGACTTTCAGGGTCGGGAGTTCCACCTTTTCGCTGCATTAATACACGACCTATTTTTAAGCTTCCTCTTGGTGAAAGTTCAATTTCGCCTTGTGAATAGTGGTTAAGGACATAATTTATATCTTTCATTATCCAGCTTATTTTTTCTCCATCCTTTTCAGTCACCAAAAACCAATCTGCACTTAAACCGCCTCTTCCCTTTAATATATCACAAATTATTATAGTCTTATTGTCTTTGAAAAATTTTAGCAGCTCTTCTTTGATATTCTCAGGTATCTCAGAAAAAAAAAGTCTTCTTTCATCACGAAGCTTCAAACAATTTATTTTTTCCATATATTTTTTTGGGTTAATTTCGCCTGTAAATAATTTTAACCATCTTGAAATCTTTTCATTAAATTTCCACATTCCTTGATAAGTCTCAACCGGACGCTTATCAACCTGATTAAAGCCAGCACCTTTATTCGCTTTTTTTAGTGAAATATTTTCCAGAAACAATGTTTCTTTTATTTTTATTTCCAATCGAATCTGAATGTCAGCTTTCTTAAATCTAATTGTTTCTTCATATTTTTCTTTTGTTATTCCAAGTGACAAAGCTGTTCTAAGACTAATTCTTACAGGTATATGAATTGCATTTAAACTATCTATTTTTTCATAATTATAACCCATTACTTTAAGCCATTGCTGAGCATTAATATCTTTTTTCCAGTTTAAAAATTTCTCACAAATATATTTTTCATTTAAGAAACCTCCTTTAGCAGTCATTGAACCAATTTCTTGTTTGTTCATAAATTAATCCCTTTGTAATCTGACTTTAGGTAAAATTCATAGAAAGTATAACCGTTGTATTGCTGCAAATACAAGTTTATGGGAGTTTATTTTAAAGACTATTCCTTTGCAACCTCTTTTGAAAGAAGCTTTATTTCTATTTTTATACTGAACACCAAGCCTATCATTATAATATATAAAATGCTTTTAGAGTATTTGTGTTTAATTTTTAAAATTGACTAATCAAGTCTTTTAAGCAATTATTTAGCTTAATTTTAAAATTGTCTAACAAATCAATTTATAATCAGGATTTAAACATGAATAAAAAAATTGCAGTAATAGGCCTTGGTTATGTTGGTCTTCCCCTTGCCGTTGAGCTTGGTAAAGTTTATGAAACAACAGGTTTTGATATTAATGAAAAAAGAGTTTTAGAGTGCAGGTCAGGAAAAGACTCAACTCTTGAAGTGACAAAAGAAGAATTAAAAGCTGCAGTAAAACTTAAGTATACTTTTGATCCCAAAGATTTAAGCGATGCTGATATTATAATTGTTGCTGTTCCAACTCCTATTAATGAATCTAAAAGTCCGGATTTGACTCCCCTTGTAAAATCTTCGGAAACAGTTGGAAGAAATATGAAAAAAGGTGCAATTGTTGTTTATGAGTCAACTGTTTTTCCAGGAGCTACTGAAGAAGTTTGTGTTCCAATTCTTGAAAAAGAATCAAAAATGAAATGGAAAACTGATTTTAACGTGGGTTATTCGCCAGAAAGAATAAATCCCGGAGACTATGAGAGAAGGCTTACTGATATAAAAAAGGTTGTTTCAGGAGATACAGAAGAAACAGCAATTATTTTAAATGATTTGTATAAGTCAATTATTAAAGCTGGTACTCATCTTACAAAAACCATTAAAGAGGCTGAAGCTGCAAAAGTAATTGAAAACACTCAAAGAGATTTAAATATTGCTTTAGTAAATGAGCTTTCCCTTATTTTTGACAGGATGGGAATTGATACTTTAAATGTTCTTGAGGCAGCCGGAACAAAATGGAATTTCCTTCCTTTCAGGCCGGGCCTTGTTGGAGGGCATTGTATAGGAGTAGACCCCTATTATCTTACTTATAAAGCTAAGACAATAGGATATAATCCTGAAGTTATTCTTGCAGGAAGAAGAATAAACGATAATATGGGTAAGTTTGTTGCAAAAAAAGCAATAAAGGAAATGATCAAGGCGGGAAATAATATCAAAGAGTCAAAAATCGGGATTTTAGGACTTACTTTTAAAGAAGACTGCCCTGATTTAAGAAACACAAGGGTTGTAGATATAATTGAAGAGTTAAGATCTTATGGAGTCTCAGTTCTTGTTCATGATCCCCTTGCAGCTAAAAAAGAGGCAGAAGAAGAATATGGTATAAAACTTTCTTCCTGGGAAGAGCTTGGTACTCTTGATTGTATAATTCTTGCTGTATCACATAAAGAGTTTAAAAAGATATCAGTTGGGAAATATAAAAATAAACTTTCCGATTCAGGCTGTTTTCTTGATGTGAAGTCGGTTTTAAATCCAAAGGAAGCTGAGGAAGCCGGGCTGAATTTCTGGAGGCTTTAATGAAAATATGTATAATTGCCGGAGCAAGACCAAATTTTATGAAAATTGCTCCAATTATCCGGGAAATAAAAAAACACAACAGCCTTGAATATATTCTTGTTCATACAGGACAGCATTATGATTATGAAATGTCAGATGCTTTTTTCAAAGATTTAGAAATTCCAGAGCCTGATTATTTTTTAAATGCAGGTTCTGGAAGTCATGGAAAGCAAACAGCTGATATAATGGTTTCCTTTGAAGAAGTTTGTATTAAAGAAAACCCTGATCTTGTTTTGGTTGTAGGTGATGTCAATTCAACCATGGCAGCTGCAATTGTTGCAAAAAAACTTCTTATCAAGGTTGCCCATGTTGAGGCAGGCTTAAGAAGCTTTGATATTTCCATGCCTGAAGAAATTAACAGAATGGTTACAGATTCAATTTCAGATTATTTTTTTATAACTGAAAAAGCAGCAGGAGAAAATCTTTTAAAAGAAGGTAAATCACAAAAAGATATTTATTTTTCAGGTCATGTAATGATTGATAATCTTTTGTATCAAAAAGCAAAATTACAAAAACCTGAAAACAGTTTTTTTGAAGAATTTAAAATCCAAAACAAAAAATATTTTTTTATGACCCTCCATAGACCTTCCAATGTTGATTCAGAGGAAACCCTTGAAGAAATTTTTGAAGCTCTGAATCAAATTGCTAAAGAGGTTCCTTTTGTTTTTCCTGTTCATCCCAGAACAAAAAATAAACTTGAAGAATTTAAAATCAATGTATCAGAAAATATTTTTCAGGTAAGTCCCCTTGGTTTTAAAGATTCCCTTTATTTATGGAAGGATAGTTCTGCTGTTTTTACTGACAGCGGAGGACTTCAGGAAGAAACCACAGGACTTGGAGTTCCCTGTTTTACTTTAAGAGATAATACTGAAAGGCCTGTAACCATAGATGAAGGAACAAATACTCTGATTGGAAATAAAAAAGAGGATATAATCAAAGCTTATAATAACTTTAAAAAAGGGATTGTTAAATCAGGTCATCTTCCAAAATTTTGGGATGGAAAGGCGTCTGAGAGAATAATTGATGTGTTTTTAAGCTCAAAATAAAAACTTTAAGGATTTAATGATAGATATTCATTCCCATATTCTTCCAGGTATTGATGACGGTTCAAAAAGTATGCGATCTTCGGTTGAAATGGCTTTGATTGCTTATGAAGATGGAATTGACAAGATGATTGCCACTCCTCATATGAGAAAAGATTTAACTCTGGAAGAAATTAAGGAAAAAGTTGAATTGTTTCAGTCTGTTTTGGACTCAAAGGAAATAGACTTGAAAATATATTCCGGAGCTGAAATTCCCTTTGAACTTTTAATGAATGACCCAGAGCCTGTAACTTTAGCAGGCTCTGAGTTTATTTTAGTTGAATTTCCCTATGATTATTTACCTGATTTTATAGAGCAAAAGTTTTTAGAATTATTGCAGTCAGGGTATAAAATAATAATTGCCCATCCTGAAAGAAATCTTGTGTTTATGAAAAATTTTAAACTCTTAAAAAACCTTTTAATGCCAGATGTTTATCTTCAGGTAACAGCAATGAGTATAAAAGGGAGTTTTGGTAGGGCAATTAAAAAATTTTCCATGAAACTTTTAAATAAAAATATGATAAGTTTTTTTGGAAGCGATTGCCACGATCCGTATTTTAGAATTCCTAAAATGTCATATCTTTTAGAGCTTTCAAAAAAAGAAAAAATAAAAGCCAGGATTGAAAAAATCTTAAATGTAAATCCTGTGCAAATAGTTTCTTGAAAAGTTTAAAAAAGCTGAAATAGCTGCAATTTAATCTTATTTCTTGACTTAATTCAGTTTTAAATGAAAGATTTCTTTAAAATTTTTATAAGCTGGATCTATAAAATTGTTAATTTAAGTTTTTTAAGTTTAATGAGGGTTGCAATGTTTTTATGGGTAACATTAAAATCTTGTAATTCAAAAGGTGGATCTTTTTTTAAATTAAACTCTTTGTTGATTTTTTAATCTAGTAAGTATTGTTTTTGTTTCTATTTTATATTAAAATAAAAATTTAAATTTTTACAAAGAAAATATTTTAAAACTTATGGTAGATTTAATTCCTCAAAAGCAAATAAGACCAGAGCAGATTTTAGAAGCATTATTCAGATATAAATGGATAATTTTAGGTTTTCTTGCGGCTGCTCTTACAATTGGATTAGCTAAAAGCTTTCTTGCGACAAGAATTTATCAAGCTTCAACTACAATTCTTGTCCAGCCCCAGAAAGTTCCTCAAGCTTTTGTCAGATCTGTTGTCTCAACAGGGATTGAAGCAAGAATAAGTACTATTTCTCAGCAGATAATGAGCAGGAGTAATCTTGAAAAAATTATAGAGCAGTTTGGTCTTTTTGCTGAAGATGAAGGTACTTATCTTGAAGATAAAATAGAAAGTTTGAGGAAAAGGATTGATGTTAATCTTACAAGAGCAAGGCAAGGTTCAGAAGCTTTTACTATCAATTATAGAGGTAATGATCCTGAAAGAGTAATGAGAATTACCAACACTCTTGCAAGTTATTTTATGGATGAAAACTTAAAAGTCAGGGAAGCCCAGGCTGTAGGCACAAGCGAATTTCTTGAAGTTGAGCTTGGAAAAACAAGAGAGCGTCTTGAGTTTATGGAAAAAAGGCTGACTAAATACAGAACTGAGCATATGGGCGGACTTCCAGGAGAACTTGATAGTAACTTAAGAACCCTTGACAGGCTTCAAAAACAGCATGAATCAAAAAATATAACATTAATGGAGCTTAAAAAAGAAATTTCCAGCTTAAAAACTCAAATGTCAGCACAAAAAAACACTTCAATGCCTTTGTTTGATTCTTTTGAATTTGAAGAAAGCTTTGTTTCAGAAGATGAGGAAAGATTGTCAAAGTTAAAAGAAG
Source organism: Desulforegulaceae bacterium (assembly GCA_034006035.1). Classification (NCBI taxonomy): domain Bacteria; kingdom Pseudomonadati; phylum Thermodesulfobacteriota; class Desulfobacteria; order Desulfobacterales; family Desulforegulaceae; species Desulforegulaceae bacterium. The sequence goes on along the minus strand of JAVETN010000003.1, from coordinate 69,627 downwards.
TAATGGACAGCCTTTTGTTAAAATATACAGACAAACATCCTGATGTATTAAAGCTTGCGGTAAAAATAGAAAAGCTTGAAAAAAAAATAGAAGATGAAAGAATAAAAAAAGAGATTGAAATTCCAAATGAAGAAGAAATTGAAATTCCAAATGAAGAAGAAATTGAAGAACCATTTTCCTTTGGAGAAGATTTTGGAATAGCAGGACTTAAAGGCAGAATATCTGAAAGCGAAAATCAGATTAAAATCATTGAATCTGAAATAAAAGATATAGAAAACAAAACTGCCATTTATCAGAAAAGAGTTGAAGATACCCCCAAAAGAGAGCAGGAAATGCAGGCTCTACAACGTGATTATAACAATGTAAATTCAATTTATAATTCACTTTTAGATCGTATGCTTGAAGCAGAGATTTCTGTTAATATGGAAAAAAAGCAAAAAGGTGAGCAGTTTAGAATTCTTGATCATGCCCGTATACCTGAAAAGCCGATTTCTCCGGATGTAAAAAAGATGTTTATTTTGTATTTTGGAGGTGGGTTAGCCCTTTCAGGCGGAATCTGCTTTGTTTTATTTATGCTGGATTCGAGAATAAGGACTAATGAAGAAATAGAAAAAGAATTTGAGCTGAATATTCTTGCAGAAATTGCACCTTTAAAACAAACAGGCGATAACTTTAAAAAGAAATTAGAGCTTATCAGCTTTGGTTTTTTATTTCTTTATACTGTTTTTATTACAGGATGCTTTGGTGTTTTGAATCTTTACGGAATAGACAGAACTTTGGGAATAATCAAAAGTTTTTTTTAATGAGCATTTATCCTGGTTTCTAAGTTTAAAAATACGGAGCGGTCATTGGGCAAAATTCATAAAGCACTTGAAAAAATAAAAGCAAATAAAGATGATATTATTGATAGAAATCAAAACCCTGATAAAAAAGATTTCGATTCGGGTTTAGCTGTTGAAGGCATTGAGGATATTGAAGAGATTGAAGAGATTGAAGAAAATATTCCAGAAGAGAAAGAATCAGAAAAAGTATTTTCAAGAATAGATAATGTAGCTGAAATTCTTGTTACAGTAAATAAACCCCATTCTGTAGAATCAGAACAATTTAGGCTTTTAAAAAATTCAATTTTGTTTCCAGATTCGGGAAAACCTCCAAAAACAATAATGGTGACAAGTTCTGATAAAGGCGAAGGCAAGTCTTTTGTTGCCTCAAATCTTGCTGTAAGCATAGCCGCAAGTATTGATGAGTATGTTCTTCTTCTTGACTCTGATTTAAGAGATCCTTCTGTTCATAATATCTTTGGTATAGAAAACTCAAAGGGATTGTCATCATATTTAAGCGGTGAAAGTGATTTGCCCTCTGTTTTTGTTAAAACTTTTTTAAAAAAACTTACTTTGGTTCCTGCTGGTCCTTCTCCTCTAAATCCTTCTGAACTTATTTCCTCTGAACAAATGAAAAGGCTTATTGATGAGCTTAGGTCAAGATATGACGATAGATATATAATAATAGACTCGCCACCTCCTTATATGACATCTGAGGCAAATGCTCTTGCTACCTATGTAGACGGGGTTATTATTGTTGTAAAACAGGGGCATACAAAAAAAGAAAGACTTAAAGATATTCTTGATATTTATGGGAAAGACAAAATTCTTGGAGTGGTTAAAAATTTTGCAACAGGAATGTTTGGTTCAGGTTACGGGTATGACAAACGTTATAATTATGGAAAAAATAAAAAAAAGTGAAACTTAGAAAATGCTTAAACTCTTAAAACAATATTTCCCTATTCGCAATGTTTTATTTTTTGTTATAGAAGCTTTTGTGATTTTTTTAACATTTTTATTTTTGTCAGTGTTTCTAACTATTTCTCCTTCATATTTGTTTGATCTCCTTCTTTTTTTAAGAATAATTTTTATAACTGTCATCTGTGTTCTTTGTCTTTATTATAATGACCTCTATGATTTTAATTTAATTAAAACTATTCCTGAAATACTTGTAAGTCTTTTACAGTCAATCGGAATAGCCTCAATTATATTAGCTATAGTCTATTACCTTTTTCCAATAGCAATAATTGACCAGCGTGCTTATTTTTTAGGTGTGCTGATTCTTTTTATATTTACAATAGGCTGGAGACTTTTATATCTCAGTCTTTTATCAAAAGGAATTTTTAATGAAGATATTATTCTTGTTGGGTCAAGTGACTTCTCTTTTGATATTTACAGTAAAATTAAAGAAACCATAGACTGCGGATATAATGTTAAAGCTGTTTTTCCTGATTTAGGCGATAAAGATATAGATAAATTTGGTGAAGATGTTACATTTTACTATAATATTAAAAACCTTTACAATACAGCCAGCTCAGGGAAAGTAAAAAAGATTGTTATTGCAATAAAAGAAAAAAGAGGATCTTTTCCTTTAACTGAACTTATTCAGTGCAGAAGTGCTGGTTTAGAAGTAATTGACGGGTTTTCATTTTATGAACAGCTTACAGGAAAAATTTTAGTAAATAAAATTAATCCTTCCTGGCTGATTTTTTCAGATGGATTTAAAAAATCATTGGTAAGGAAGCTAATTAAAAGGGTTACCGATATAATAGGTTCGTTTATAATGGTTTTAATCTTGTCTCCCTTAATGCTTTTAGTTGCTTTGGCCATAAAGATTGATTCAAAAGGGCCTGTGTTTTTTTCCCAGGACAGGGTAGGATTAAACAGAAAAGAATTTATGATGTTTAAATTCAGGTCAATGAAAAAGGATGCAGAAAAACTTACAGGGCCTGTATGGGCAGGCGAAGATGATCCAAGAATAACTAAAATGGGCAGGCTTATAAGAAAATATCGAATTGATGAGCTACCCCAGTTATGGAATGTTTTAAAGGGTGAAATGAGTCTTGTTGGACCAAGGCCTGAAAGAAAACATTTTACAGACAGCCTTGAAAAAGACATACCTTTTTACTCCCAGAGATACCTTGTTAAGCCAGGACTTACAGGGTGGGCTCAGATTTCATTTGATTATGCAGCAACTATTGAAGATTCAATGGAAAAGCTTAACTATGATCTTTTTTATATTAAAAATATGACAACTGCTCTTGATTTGTTTGTTTTGCTGCGAACAGTTAAAATTGTATTGTTTGGCCGTGGCTCCAGGTAAGATCTAATCTTAATTAAAATTTAATTAAAAGGAGAATCAAATGTTCTCTAAAAAAAAGTTTAAAAAAAGTTTATTCTTGTTTTTATTTGTTTTTGTCTGGAGTTCAATTGGATTTGGAGAAGAAACAAAGACTTTGGGGTCTAAATATCTCATAGGAGAGGGAGATGTTTTAAAAATTAATGTGTGGAAAGAGCCTGATCTTACAATTGATGCTGCTAGGGTAAGGCTTGACGGGAAAATCACTTTTCCTCTTCTTGATGATATAAAAGCTTCTGGAGCTACAACAATGGAGCTTAAAGAAACAATTCAGGAAAAACTTGGAAAATTTGTTGAAGCTCCCACTGTAACGGTTACTCTTATCGATTCTGCCAGCAAAAAATTCTATATACTTGGAGAAATAGCAAAAACAGGCGAATATCCAATTCTAAAGAGCTTAACAGTTATGCAGGCTTTTGCACTTGCAGGAGGCTTTACAGAATGGGCTTCAAAAAAAGAAATTCTTCTTTTTAGATATAATGAGGGCGTGGAAGAAAAAATTATTATTAATTACAGAGATATCCTTAAAGGTGATATGTCTAAAAATATCCCTATTAAAACTGATGATATTATTGTTGTACCTTAAATAATTAAGGAAAAAGTAAATTGAAAAATTTTTTATTTACCCTGATAGTTCTTTTTTTTATTTACCCTTATTCATCTTTTGCTCTGACCAAATTTACTCCTGGTTTTTCAGTTACTGAGGACTATACAGACAACTACAATCAGGACAAGTTAAGTAAAGACAAAGAAGAAGATTTTTCCACTAAATATAGTTTAAGCTTTGCCCTTGATTCGGAAACAAGAACTTCAAAGATTGGAGTTCTTTACAATCCCACCTATGTTGACAGCCATGACCATGACGACAATGATTCCATGGAGCACTTGTTTAATCTTAATTCATTATTCAATATAACAAAATTTACAGATATAACTTTTTCAACTGCATTCACCAGAAGCAGAGACAGAACACTTAGAACAGGTGATTGGGAAGAACATGATACACATTCTGTATTGATTGGAATGAACAATAGATTTGCAGAAAACAGTAATAGAGGGATCAGTCTGTCCTTTACTGGTGATAACTACGACGAAGACAACAATGATGATCATAGATCCTATGATTTAAATGCTTATATCACCCATTGGTTCAGTGTGAAATACGGGTATAGTGCAGGTTTAAGTGCAGAAAAAACAACCTATGACAATGATGGTGATAAAGACACTTTTATAGGAAATATAAAATTATCAAGAAAGTTTACCAGACATTTTAGTACATACATTGCTTATAAACAATCATACTCAGAACAAAATGATGAAAGTCATGAAATCTATAAACCCTCTCTAGGGTTCGATTGGAATACAAGTGAAACTTCCAGGGTTTCACTTGGTGCTGGTGTTTTATTTAATAGATATAGTGATCAGGAAGATTCAAACGACTTTTTTATTGATGCAGATATTTATAAACTTTTTGATTTTACCAAAAGAAGCTCTTTGTCTGTATATGCTTCAAGCGGGCATCAAGAAACAAGCGAAGATGCTGCAAGTCTTGGTTTTAGTACTTATTATCAAGGGGGATATAATTATAATTATCTTCTTACCAGAAGGCTTTCCTTAGATTTGAATGGCTCATATAAGATTCAGGATTTTAAAGAAAAATTTGCCGATAGAAAAGATAAAACCCTTGATTTGGGTACGGGTTTGAGCTGGACTGTATTTAAATGGATGAATGCAAGGGTTTATTATGCATATACAAAATTTGATACAGATGTGGAAACACGTGATGATTACGAGGAAAATAAAGCAGGAATCACCATAAGTTTTCATCCTTCAGTTTCTTCAAGAATTGATCTTGAAAATGAAGGTCCTGGTCTGAAAAGGCCGTCTTATGGAAAATAAAAAACCGCAAAAACTGTATACAAAATACAAAAAAGTTATAATCTTAGCAATATTAATGTTTTTTGCTGTTTTTGTTCTAAGCCTTGCAAAAGACTCTAAGGAAATCCAGCCTTTAAAAGATTTTTCTAAATTTCCTTTAAAAATAGGAAAATGGCAGGGAGAAAAAGATTTTTTCAATCAAAAAATTTACGATATTCTCGGAGTTGATGACTCAGTTCTTGCCCATTACAAAGATGATAAAAATCAATATGTTCAGCTGTATATTGGTTTTTACAGAAATCAGAAAGAAGGGGATCTAATTCATTCTCCAAAAAACTGTATGCCCGGGGCTGGTTGGAATATTGTTAATTCGGGAATAGAAGAGGTTGTTCTTGAAGATGACAAAACAATAAAAGTTATAAAATTAAATTTAAAAAAAGACAGTGAAGAGCAAATAGTTTTGTACTGGTTTCATTCAAGAGGAAGAATTATCTCTTCTGAATATTTTCAGAAAATCTGGCTTGTTATAGACTCAGTAACAAGAGGAAGAACAGATGGTTCTTTTGTAAGGCTTGTTTCACCTGTTAATGAAACAAGAGATAAAACCCTTGAAATTTTAAAAGAATTTACCTCAGAAATTTATCCTTACTTAAACGAGTATATTCCCTCATGAAATTAAATCTAAAAAAAGACGCCCTGATTCAACTTGTCATAATTACAGTCCTTTTTTGTTTTGTATTTTTTAATACAATTGTAAATCTTGTAAAGGACTGGTCAATAGATGACAATTTTTCCCATGGGTTTTTAATTCCTTTTATTTTTATTTATATGGTTTGGTTTAGGTTTGATGAATTAAAACAAACAAAAATAAAATCATCAAATTTGGGAATAATAATTATTTGTCTGGGCCTTGTTTGTTATTTAGCAGGAAATCTTGGAGCAGAGTTTTTTGTAATGCGTGTTTCCATGATAACAACTTTTGCCGGCCTTATTATTTGGTTTTTGGGAGTTAAAATATTCAAAAAAGTTTTTATTCCTGTTTTATATCTTTTTTTGATGATTCCAATCCCTTCTATAATATGGAATAAGCTGGCGTTTCCTTTGCAGCTTTTTGCAGCATCAGGAGCTACAAGCATTATTCAAATGTTTGGGTTATCGGTTTTAAGGGAAGGAAATATTTTACACCTTGTTAATACAAGTCTTGAAGTTGTAGATGCCTGCTCTGGTTTAAGATCTTTAACTTCTCTTTTGGCTTTAAGCGGTGCATTTGCTTATATTTCTCCATTGAAAAATATAAGTAAATGGATTTTGTTTTTTTCAGCAATTCCAATTGCCGTGGCTGTAAATATATTGCGTCTTATAATTACTGCCTTTGCAGCAGTTTATATCAGCCCTGAAACAGCCCATGGGTTGTTGCATGATATGGCTGGAATTGTTGTGTTTGGTGCAGCACTTTGTTTTACATATCTTTTATATTTACTTCTTGATTTCATTGAAAATTTTAAAAGAGCAAAGATATGAAAATAAACCCAGAAAAAAAAATATTTCTAACATTTGATGTTGAAGACTGGTTTCAGGTAGAAAACTTTAAACAAAATATAAGTTTTTCATCCTGGAAAGAACGTGAATTAAGAGTTTATGATAACACAATTAAAGTACTTGATATTCTTGATTCTTTTTCTTTTAAAGTAAAAGGAACATTTTTTATTCTAGGCTGGCTTGCAGATATTGTTCCAGAGCTTGTAAAAGAAATTGATAAAAGAGGCCATGAAATAGCATCCCATGGTTATAACCATCAGTTATGTACAAATTTAAATAAAAAAGAACTTTTATTTGATTTAATAAAAAGCAAGGAAACCCTGGAGTCTTTAATCAACAAGCCTGTTACAGGTTACAGAGCACCAAGTTTTGCTGTAACAAATGAAATCTTGGAAACAATAAAAAAAGCAGGCTATCTTTATGATTCAAGCCATAATAATTTTTCCATGCATGGAAGATATGGAAAGCTTGATATTTCTTCATGGAAAAAAAGAGGTTTTTTCTTTGAAGTTTCAGATGGCTTTTATGAAATCCCTTTAAGTAATTTAACTTTTGGAAAAAAAGTTATTCCACTTGGAGGAGGAGGTTATTTCAGGCTTTTTCCGCTTCCTTTTTTTAAGATGGGAATGAAATCTGTTTTAAAAAAAGATAATGCCTTTGTTTTTTATGCACATCCCTGGGAATTTGATCCGGGTCAGCCAAGGGTAAGTGATGCTCCAAAAGGCTTTAAATTCAGGCATTATATAAACCTTGATAAAACAGAAAAAAAATTAAGAAATCTTTTAAATTCATTTCAAACCTGTGAGTTTTTAAAGTTAAACACTATAGTAAGTTAAAGTTATAAAAAAATGATAAAAATTAAATCCGTTCAAAACAATTTAAGAAACCAGAGCTTTTGTGATGAATATATCAAATCTCATAAGCTGGGGTCTGTTTTTCATCTGACTTCCTGGAAAAAAGTAGTAGAAAAAACGTTTAAACACAAAAGCCATTATTTTTATGCAGAAAAAGGCAATAAAATTTGCGGAATATTCCCTGTGTTTGAAATTAAAAGCCTTTTGTTTGGTCATTTTTTTGTTTCTATCCCTTTTGCTGAAATTGGTGGAATAATTGCAGATAACGAACTTATAGAAAGAAAGCTGTTTAATTCAGCACTTGAGATATGCAAAACCAAAGGTGGAAGTTACCTTGAGCTTAGAAACAGGGCAGAAAAAAAAGGTCTTCTTACTAAATCATTGTATTATACTTTTAAAAAAGAAATTTCTTTTGACCATGACAAAAATTTAAAAGAAATTCCAAGAAAATCCAGGGCTATGGTAAGAAAAGCTCTTAAGTCAGGTTTAAAATCAGAAAACGGGCACCATTTGATTGATGATTTTTATAAAATTCTTTCTCTCAATTATCACAGGCTTGGAACCCCTGTTTTTCCTAAAAGGTTTTTCAAAAACTTTCTTGAAGAATTTAAGGAAAACTCAGGAATATTAACAGTTAAAACAGAAAAAAATGAGCTTGCAGCAGCAGTTTTATATTTTACTTATAATAACCAGATGATTCCATATTACGCAGGGTCAGACTTTACATATCGAAGTTATGGGCCAAATGATTTTATGTATTGGGAATTGATGAAACTTGGAGCTGAAAAAAAGTGCAATATTTTTGATTTTGGAAGAAGTAAAGTAAATACAGGCTCTTTCAGCTTTAAAAAGCATTGGGGATTTAAACCTGAACCTTTAGCCTATCAATATGAGTTGATAAATACTGAAAGCCTTCCCAACTTAAGTCCTGCAAATCCAAAATATCAGAAAAAAATTGAACTTTGGAAAAAAATGCCTTTGGAAGTTTCAAAAATTATTGGGCCTTTTATTTCAAAAGACCTTGTATAAAGGTTTGATTATGAAAAAAAACATTCTATTTTTAGCACATCGAATACCTTATCCTCCAAACAAAGGGGATAAAATCAGATCGTTTAATGAGATAAAATTTTTATCAAAAGATAACAAGGTTGACTTAATAGCTTTTGTTGATGATCCTAAAGATTATGGATATAATAGAGAACTGAAAAAATATTGTAACAAAGTAAAAATTATTAAATTAAACAAAATCATATCAAAAATCACTGGTCTGATTTTTTTTATTTTAGGAAAAAGTATTTCTGAGGGATATTTTTTCAATTTTAAATACAAAAAAAGCCTGGGAGTTTTTTTAAAAGAAAACAAATACGACAAAATAATTTGTTTTTCTTCAGTTATGGGTCAATATCTTATTGATGAAAAGTTAGAAAAAATCGAACTTATAATGGATTTTTGCGACCTTGATTCAGATAAATGGATACAATACTCTAAATCATTCAAATTTCCATTAAACCTGGTCTTTGAAAAGGAAGCAAAAAGAGTTTTAGCACTGGAAAAAAAAATAAATAAAAAATTTAACTCAAGTATTTTTATTTCTGTTTCTGAAGCAAAACTTTTTAAAAAATATTATCCTGATGCAAAAAAAATAAAAATAGTTCCAAATGGAGTTGATTATAAATATTTTGATAAAGATAAGGTAAAACCATTTAAAAAGCCAGCAGATACCATAAGGATAATGTTTTCGGGTGCTATGGATTATTATCCAAATATTGAAGCGGTTGAATGGTTTGCACAAGATATATTTCCAAAAATAAGAAAAGAAATATCTAATGTGGAATTTATGATTGTTGGAAGAAATCCTGAAAAAAAAGTCAGACAGCTGGAAAAAATTAAAGGTATTAAAGTAACCGGATTTGTTGATGATATAAGGATATATTATAAATCAGCAGATATTTGTGTTGCTCCTCTTTTAATTGCAAGGGGAGTTCAAAATAAAGTTCTTGAAGCAATGGCAATGGCCAAACCTGTTGTTGCGACTTCCAATGCAATTGAAGGTATTGACTTAGAGATAAACAAAGATTGCCATCTTGCAGATTCAGCTGAAAAATTTGCGGAACTGGTTGTCAATCTCATAAAAAATAAAGACCTGAGAGAAATGTTAGGAACAAATGCCAGAAATTATATAACATCAAATCACAACTGGGATTTCAATCTTAAATCTCTAATAGAGAATTAAAAAAATGAAAAAATATTTAAAAAAACTGTATAAAATATCAGTTACTTTTTTTTGTTTACTAGGTATTCTCTTTTTTTTATCAGCCGTAGTTTTTTTCTTTAATGCTGAAAGTAAAGATATCAAATCTTTACTTAGAAAAGTAAGTCAAAAAATCAACTTCAAAGCTGAGATAACAAACTATACAAATAATGAGCCAAAGTTTAATACCCATAAACTTACAGGAAAAATAAAGGCTGATTATCCTAGGACGGTATTTAAATCAAGCAAGCATATAGAGCTTTTAAGAAACAAATATATTGAAGATGAAAAGTATAGAAAGGTTGTTGATTCATATACAAAAAAAGCTTCAAAATGGCTTTGTTCAATGGATTTTGAAGCGGGAAAAGAAGGGGTTGATTCTTTACTGAACTCAAACGTTTTGTATCCAAGGGCAGCTGGTGGAGATGGTAATGGTTTAGATTTGGCTTTAATGTATGATTTCCTTTTTGATTATCCTGATTGGACCTTAGATGAAAGAACTAGAGTAAACTTAAAGCTTAAAGATTACATAAAAAAAGCATTGGAAGTGTTAGATGGAAACTCGGCGTCCATGTGGCATGGAAGATTTCAAATAGCTTGTTCAAACTGGGTTGCAGCAGTAGTTTTCGATCCTTTTTCTAAAGATGATATTAAGCTTGTTCAAAGATCCCAGGCTCATTTTTTAGAAGCACTTGAAGCAATAAATATCACAGAAGGCTGGCCAGAAGGATACAGTTACTGGATAAACAACAGAGCTTATCCCTTTGTTATTGCATGTTTAACCCATTTAAATGCAGTTGATGATCCAGTAACAAATCTTAAAATAAAAAAAGTGTTAAATTCTGTTGGAGAATGGATTGTTTACGGAACAAGATCAGATGGTTTTTTTCATCTTTTTGGGGATACAGGGCCAAGAAACGATTTAAAAGAAGAAACTCAGCGTGTCGTTGATATCTTATATCTTGCAACTTACAACCCAATGTTCAGAGATTTTTCTAAATACCTTAGCTCACTGCACGGAGCATCGGCTTGTTTTTGGGGTTATCGCTGGGGGATACCGGTATTTAGATGGTTTGATACTTTTGATAAAGATATTTCCGGTCAGTATAAAGATTTGTCGGTTTTGGAAAAATCCAATGAAAATCTTAAAAAAAGCAGGCTTTTTGGTGAAAATTTTTTTGGACAGGTTTTTATGAGGTCCGGGTGGACTAAACAAGATACTTTTATAAGCTATATTGCCGGCAATAGCTTTACTCATCACGGACATTACAAAGCAGGTCATTTTACAATTTTTAAAAATTCGCCTCTTGCTATATCCAGCGGCTCATATGGAGGGTATACTTCAGAGCACAGATTAAATTATTACATCAGAACGGTATCTTCAAATTCTATTTTAATTTTATCACCAGATGAATGCCAAAAACCCGATAAGTTTTTTAATGACTGTGTTTCCGGAGGAGGTCAAAGAATAATTATACCTACCGGAAGTGCAATAACAAGCATAAAAAACTACTATGATAACCTTGAACAAGGCTTAAAGTATCAAGGTGGTAAAATTCTTGATTTTAAGAACGATAATGAAGACTATGTTTATATTTTAAGCGATTTGACAAATGCTTACAGTAAAGAAAAGGCTGAATCTGCAATAAGAGAGCTGGTTTATCTTATAAAAGAAGATGTCTTGGTAGTACATGATATTGTAGAGTCAGTTAAAAAAAATTATGTTAAAAAGTGGCTTTTGCATTCATGGTCAAAGCCTGAAACAATTAATGAAACAATTGTCAAAGGAAGTTATACTAATGGTATTCTGGAAACCTTTGATAAAAAGCTTGAAATTAAGAATGGGGATGGAAAACTTTATATAGAAGCAATCCTTCCAGAAAAAAGCTTGATTAGAAAAATAGGCGGCCCAGACTATAGATTTTATGTTGAAACCGATGGAGATGAGCAAAGGCTTGATGGAAAAAATATGAGCTCCGGTGCTGTTGAAAAAAAATGGTTTGATTCAGGTCTATGGCGTTTTGAACTTCAGTCACAGGATGAAACAAAAAAGACGGAGTTTTTGGTTATTTTAAAGCCATCATCAAAAGGTGAGAAATCTAACTTAAAATATGAAAAAAAAGTTAATAAAAATAATATTGAACTTAAAATAAACAATAAAATTTTAATTTTTGATAAAAACAATAAAACTAAAATAAAAAGCATGGATAAAAATGAAAATCCTTCACATTCTTGATCATAGTCTTCCTTTACACAGTGGCTATACATTCAGAAGTCAGAATATATTTCTCGCTCAGCAAAAAAACGGATTTGCTCCAATTGTTTTGACTTCTCCAAAACATGAAGAAAATCTGGAAGATCCAATAAAAACAAGACAAGAAATAATTGACGGTATAAAATACTATAGAACAGGTTTTGCAAAACCCAGAATTCCTTTTTTTTATGAACTTTTTTTGATGGGCCGGCTTTATAAGCGAATTAAAGAAATTATAAAAATTGAAAAACCAGATATTATTCAAGCACATTCCCCTGTTTTAAATGGATTTCCCGCATATTTTGCAGCAAAGAAATTTAACCTTCCTTTTGTATCTGAAATCAGAGCTTTCTGGGAAGATGCAGCTGTGGATCATGGCACATATACAGAAAATTCCTTTAAATATAAGATCACTAGAAACCTTGAAACATTTTTGTGCAAAAAAGCATCTCATATAGCAGTTCTTTGTGAAGGAATAAAGCAGGACTTAGTTAATAGAGGCATTGATAAAAATAAAATAACCCCGGTTTTTAACGGCATTGATCCAGCACATTTAAAACCTGCTGTTTCGGATTCCGGGTTAAAAAAAGAATGGAATCTTTCAAATAAAAAAATAATTGGATTTGTAGGTTCTTTTTATAGGTATGAAGGACTTGATTTGCTTGTAAAGGCTTTTGCATCAATATCTAAAACTCAATCCGATGCATTTCTTCTTTTAGTAGGTGGAGGTGAAATGAAAAAAGAGCTTGAAGAGCTTGTTAATCAATTGGGAATTAATGAAAAAGTCTTAATGCCGGGCAGAATAGATCATTCAAAAATTGCAGAAGTATATTCAATTATAAATATTCTTTGTTATCCAAGATATTCCATGAGGCTTACAGAGCTTGTTACTCCCTTGAAACCTCTTGAAGCAATGGCTATGAAAAAAGCTCTTGTTGCAAGTGATGTGGGAGGACACAAAGAGTTGATTATTAACGGAAAAAACGGTCTCCTTTTTAAGGCTGGAAATTTGCCTGATTTAAAAAAGAAGCTGTCAGATTTATTGGACAGTGAAACTAAAATTAACCAATTGCAGGAGTTTGGTTTGAAATGGGTAAATTCTAATCATAAATGGTCAAAAACTACTTTTGTTTATAAAGACATCTATAATAAATCAAAAAAAGGGCTGTAAATTGGAAGAACAGGAATATATCAAAGGAATGCTGAATCGGACATCGTTATTTATAGATGATTTTTCAATGAATAAAATTCGAAATACAACTTTTGCAATTTCTGGTCTTGGCGGTGTTGGTGCAATAACAGCTGAACTTTTTGCCAGATGGGGAGTTAAAAAATTCAGGCTTCTTGATATGGATAAATATGAAGTAACAAACCTGAACAGGCAGTTATTTGCAACATCAAAAACACTTGGAAAATATAAAGTTGATATTACAGCAGAAAGAATAAAAGAAATTAACCCTTATGCTGAAATAGAAATAAAAATTACTGATAGAGTTACAAATTCAAATATCGACAAGTTTTCAGAAGGTGCAGATATTATGATACAAAGTGCAGACTATCCTTCATGTAAACTTTTTTATCTTGCAGCTCAAAAAAGAAAAATTCCTTTAGTCAATGGATATGCAAATATTAGTGGGGGAAGGGTTCAATCCTTTGATTATAGATATTCTGAATGTGAAAGCTTTTTAGAAAAAATCTGGAGAAAGTTTAAGTATAAAAATGTTAAACCTATTACAGAAATGACTGAAGATGAACTCATTGAGTTTGATAATAAATTTGTTCACCAAACCTCTGGATCACTAAACTTTGTAACAAATATGGTTGGTTGCTTAATTGTAAGTGAAGCAATAAAGCTTATAATTGGAAAAGGAAAAGCTGTTAAATATCCAAAATATTTAAATTTTGAACTTTATGACAATAAAATGCAAATAAAAAACTCCACTTCATTTCTCAACAAGGATATTTATAGAAAAATTTTTGAATATATTAAATCTAAGGCTTCATTATGAAAAAAAATATTGTTGTTTTTACAACTGGTTCAAGTGGAAGTTCTGTTCTTACTGGACTGATTGCCACTCAAGGTTACTGGCTTGGGGAAGAAACTAAAAAACTTAATTTTGATACTTATGAAAACTCAGAACTGGTAGATTTAAATATTGAAATTTTGAAGGCATCAGGATTTGGCAGAAGAGATTGTAATGACATTCCACCTCCTTCAATTGAAAAAATCTCCCAGCTCAAAAAAACTCTTAATCCTGATATATTTCAAAAGTTTATTGATAAATGCAATGCCAATGGTCCTTGGTTGTGGAAAGATCCACGACTTTCATACACTATACATTTTTGGGATCAATTTAGTGAAGTCAATAATGCTGATTTTATATTTATTGATAGGGATCCTTTTCAAAGTTATTCAGGGTTGATTCTTAGCCGTAAAATTCCTATGAGTTTTAAAGAGCATGGACAAATGAACTCTAATTATCACAAGAGTTATATGAAATATTTGGAAAACAATGGGCTTTTTGATCATAAGTTTGTTTTTGAGGATCTAATTATAAACCCTCAAGAATTTATAAAAAAAATAAATAAAATTTATAATTTAAATATTGAGTTTAAAGATTTAACAAATATTTACAAAGGGGTTTTATTTAAAAAAAGATATAGAACTTTTTCAATACTTAAGGCTTTTATTTACTATTATTTATACAGGTATTTAAAAAGAGAAAAGATAACCTTTCCAAGGCGGGATAATATATAAGGAGTGAATATGAAAAGAATAAAGATTATATTCTTATTTTTAGTTTTATTTGTTGGGTTTTCTTCGAATGTTTTTTCAAAGAATGTTCATCCTATTAATTTAAAACTTATTAAGCATGGGTATTTAAAGGCAGTCCCTAAGTATTACCCTGAGGTTCCCAGAATTCCAGCCAATACAGCTCTAAATCTTTATAATTCAAATCAGGCTTTATTTATTTTGGTTTCCTATCATAACAAAGATTTGATTCCCGGAGCATTCCATTTTACTGAAGGACAGATAGCAAAAATAAATCCAAATAAACTGCCGTTAAAGAACAAAAAATGTCTTATTGTTTACTGACCTTGAGGACCCGGAGAAGGTACAGCGGCCCGTGCGGCAGCTAATTTTATTGAAAAAGGTTTGAAACGAAAAGTTTTTGTTTCTATAGGCGGAGTTGGTGCAATGGCAGATGTTGGTTTTCCTTTTGTAATAAAGTCTCAGTATCGTTAATCTGTTAAATTATCAATTAAACTAAACTGGATTTAATTTGCTAAAAGAGTTTAAAGAGTTAATCAAGCATAGTGCAATATATGGCAGTGCTAATTTTTTGAAAAAAGGGATCGGATTTCTTATGATCCCTGTTTATACAAGATTCTTGACTCCAGCTGATTATGGTGTTTTGGAATTACTTGATCTTACCCTTGAAATTGTAGGAATGATAGTTGGTATGAGGCTTGGTGGTGCCTTAATAAGGTATTACCATAACTATGATTCTAAGGAAGATAAAGAAGCTGTGTTTACAACAGCTTTAATATTTTCCGCAATTTTAAGTATATTTCTTTTATGTGTTCTTCAGTTATTCAGCAAAAACATTTCTTTTTTAGTCACAGGTACTGATGAGTATTTACTTTCTTTTCAAATGGTTTTTATATGTTTTGCAATACAAAATATATATTTAATTTCAGAGACATATTTAATTGTCCAGAAAAAATCTGTTTTGTATTCTTTTTTATCTACAATGACATTAGTTCTTAGCTTGAGTCTCAATATTTTGTTTGTTGTTTTTATGGGAATGAAGGTTTATGGAATTTTACTTAGCATGCTGATCACTAAAAGTATAAATGCTGTTATTGTTGTACCGGTTACTTTAAAAGGAGTACGCTTAAGATTCAGCATTAAAAAACTTTTAGAAATGGTCAAGTATGCTCTTCCCCTGATTCCTGCTTCACTTTCAATGTTTGTTATTCATTTTTCAGATCGGTTTTTTATTCAGAAATATTGTGAACTAAATGAACTGGGACTTTATTCTTTGGGATATAAATTTGGAATGATGATCTCTGTTCTTATTTCACAGCCTATTTTTAGAATATGGGATACTCAGCGATATGAAATAGCAAAAAAAGAAAATGGCAAAGAAATTTTTTCAAAAGTTTTTACTTATTATAACTTTTTTGTTGTTTCAGTAGGGTTGGTTATAAGTGTATATATAAGAGAAATAATATTTATTATAGCATCAGATTCTTTTCAGGGTGGAAGTGAAGTTGTTCCTTTAATTGTTTTAAGTTATATATTCTTTGGCATATCAAGTTTTGTTTCCTTTGGAATTCTTTACAGGTATCAGACAAAATATATTGCTTTGATACAATTGATAGTTGCAGGGGTAAATATCATAGCCAATATATTTTTCATCAAAAATTACGGGGTAATAGGGGCTGGAATTTCAACTCTTATAACTTTTTTTACGCTTTCATTGTTGACTTATTTCTTTGCTCAAAAATTATATTATATAAAGTTTGAATATTTTAAATTTTTTATTTTATTTTTTACTGCTGTTTCTTTTTTCCTAATTGCAAACAGTATTGATGAATCTTTGGTTGTTTCTATTATAATAAAAACATTTCTTTTAATATTGTACCTTGTTGTTCTTTTTGTGTTTAAATTTTTCACTATGGAAGAAATTAGACAAGTAAAAAGAATGTTTTTTAGTAAAAATTAGGAAACTAATCTAGTTTTTATTTTGTTAGTGAGAATAAAAAATGCCTTTAAAAACTATTTTATATATTTTTATACTTTTATCTTCCCTTGTTCTTTCAATTGCATCAGGGCCTATATTTGGTGCTTATGGTTATATTCTTTTTTACAATGTAAATCCCCTTAGTTATTGGTGGAGTAGTTATATTCCTTCTTTTTTATCAAGATATGCATTTCTTTTATCTATTTCTATTTTTATGGGTTTTTTGATTCATTTTTCCAAACTGAGATTTAACAAGTGGTTTGAAAGCCAGGAAATAATTTTTTTTATGTTTGTTTTAACAATTTTGCTTTCAGATATTATTGGTTTAAATTTGCCATCAGATAGTAACTCAACAAAAATGTTAAAAGTTTTTTTTGTTATATTTTTAGTATCGCATATTGTTACTGATTTTAAATATTACAATACAATGACATGGATTTATGTTTTTAGTGCTTTTTATTGTGCCTTTGAAATATCAGTTTACGGGTCTTTTAGGTATTTTGATGGGCGTTTACATGCTGGAAGGGGCGGTTCTGATTTTAGCGAAGGAAATTTTTTAGCAGCACATTTTTTAATGATTGCTCCATGGGTTGCTGTAAAGTTTTTGAAGGGCAATATCAAAGAAAAAGTTTTATGTTTTGGAGGGGCGGCTTTAATAGCTAACACCCTTGTGTTGATAAGATCTAGGGGTTCATTTTTAGCAATAGCAGTTGGTTGTTTTTTTTCAATAATAATTTCACAAAAGAAATACAGAAAAAAAATTATCATTTTATTAATTGTAGGCTTAATAGGCTTTATAAGTGTTACTGATGATAAATTTTGGAAAAGAATGGATACCATAGAGACTAGAACAGAAGAAATGGGATCATCATCAGCAGGAAGAGTCAATGCCTGGATTGCTGCTGTGGAAATGTTTAGAGATTACCCTTTTGGCATAGGTGAAGGAAAATTTAAGTTTTTAATTGGTAGCTATAATCCAGAGATGGAAGGAAGAGACACTCACAATACTTTTTTCAGGTGTCTAGCTGAACTAGGTGTTCAGGGGTTTGTTTTGTTAATCTTGCTGACTTTAAATGCTTTTAGAGTTTTGTCTTCAGTTTCAAAGAGAATAGAAGATAATGAAGTTTTGCAAGAGAAATACGCACTAGAGGTTTTTGCTTTAAGACTTTCTCTGGTAATGTTTCTTGTTACAACTATTTTTTTGACACATACTTATATAGAAGAATTTTATTGGCTTTTATTGTTTCCTGTTTTTTTGAAACGATGTCTTGATAATTCAATTATGGATTTAGCAAATGAAAAATAAATTGAGTATTTTAACATTTCATAGAATTGTTGAAAAAAATGAAAATTATTTTATCCCCCCAATGGCAATTGATTTATCAAGTTTTAAATCTCTTATAAAAAGCATTTCTTTTTTTTATGATTTTGCTGATTTGAAAATCTCAGCAGATGAAATAAGAAAAGGTAAGTATTCAAACACCAGAGTAGCAATTACTTTTGATGATGGATATAAAGATAATTATGATCTTGCTATGCCGATTTTAAAAAAATATAAGGTACCTGCAACTTTTTTTATTCCAGTTAATCAAATAGAAAACAATGAGCCTTATTGGTGGGATTATCTTTTTCATTTAGTAAAAAAACATACCAAAAACTTTATAATTTTTTTTGAAGGACAAAAAAAACTATATTCACAGTTTGAGGATGTTTCCAGCAAAAATCAATCAGATGGTAAATTTTGCAGACTCCTTGTTCAAAAAATAAATTTAATGTCTGAAAAGGACAGGGATAATTTTTTGAATACTCTTAAGGATGCTTTTGGAGCCTATGCTGGAAAAAGGCTGCTGATGAATTGGAAAGAAATTGAAGACCTTAGTAAACATAACTTTTCCATAGGTTCTCATACATTAAGCCATATACCTTTAACAGATTTGAGTGAATCTGAAGTTGAAAAAGAAGTTAATTTGTCTAAAAAATTATTAGAGGAAAAAGTTAAAACTCCAGTTAATGGATTTTGCTATCCTAGAGGGGCCTGGAATAAAGAAATTGAGTTTATTGTAAAAAAAGCAGGCTATGATTATGCTGTTACAACTGAATATGGAACAAATACGGAATCTTTTAATTTATACTCCATGAAAAGAAAAAATATTTCTGATTATATGGGGTTAAGAAATTATTTTCCCACTTTATTTTATTTGTTGGAAATTTCAGGAATTTTAGATCCTTTTTTATCCAAAAGAAGATAGGATTTTAGATAATATAATGAAAAAAATATTGGTGGTTTCTCCTTTTCCTCCTCCTTATGGTGGAATGGCAGTTCAGGCTGAAAAGCTTTGTGTAAACTTAAAAAAAGAGGGTTTTATTGTTGATAAAGCTGAAACTAATATAACTCTTTCTGGTCCATTCAGACTTTTTGAGTCAATTCCTGTGGTAAGAACGTTTTTACGAGTTTTAATTTTTCTTTTTAAATTGCAGAAAAAACTTAAAAAAACAGATACTGTTTTTTTTCTTACTGGTTTTTATAACTTTTTTTTCTGGATCACACTACCATCAATTATTTTAATAAAAATTTATAAAAAGAAAATAATTCTAAGTGCAAGAGGAGGAGGAGCAAAATCATTTTTTAAAAAATACCGGTTTTTTTGCAGATTTATTATCAAAAAAGCAGATTATATTATTGTTCCTTCAGAGTTTTTGAAAAATATATTTTTGGAAGAACTTGGAATAAAAACAACTATTGTTCCAAATATTGCTGATTTAGATCAATTTACCTTCTTGAAAAGAAATAAATTTAATCCAAAGCTTATTGTTACCCGTTCTCTTGAAGAAATATACGGAATTGATACTATTATTAAATCTTTTTATGAACTGCAAAAATCATTTCCAGAAGCTGAGCTTGGTATTGCTGGAGGGGGAAGTCTTAAAAAAGAACTTAAAAATCTCGTAAATAAATTGGGTATTCAAGATAAAGTTTGTTTTTATGGTGAAGTAGAACATAAAAAACTACCCTTTATTTATAGCAAATATGATATCTTTGTTAATTCTTCAAAGATTGACAATCTTCCCGGTTCTATTCTTGAAGCTTTTGCATCAGGGCTTCCTGTGGTTTCAAGCAACTCAGGAGGAATTCCTTTTATGGTAAAAAACAACTATTCAGGCCTGCTTTGTAACGCTGATGATTATCTAGCTTTAACATCAAATATATTAAAAGTGATTAATGACCCAGGTCTTGGTACTTATTTATCAGCCAATGGTTTTAAAGAGCTGAAAAATTATACCTGGCCTAATATAAAAACTATAATTTTGCCGATATTGTAAAATGAAAACCAATATATATATAACAGTTGATACAGAAACAAGTATAGGAGGTGCATTTTCCAATCCTTTACTAAAACCTGTTGGAAAAGAAAAAAGAATTTACGGAAAAATAGCTGGTGAGCATTATGGTATTCCTCTTATAATGGATATTGCAGACTCCTATGGTTTAAAGATTACTTTTTTTGTGGAAGTTTTAAATCATTATTATTTTGGAAAAGAAGATAATTATGAAGTCTGTCAGTATATCTTGAAAAGAGGACATGATGTTCAGCTCCATCTTCATCCAAACTATCTTAATTTTAAACTTGATGAACCTCAAAAGCTTATTTACTCAGATAATATGTATGATTATGATTTAGATACCCAAGTGGAATTGATAAAGGAAGGTAAAGAGCTTTTAAAAGAATTTGGAGTAAATAATCCTGTTGCTTTCAGAGCAGGAAATTATGGCTTTAATTTAGATACGTTAAAGGCACTGAAAGAAAATAGCTTTCTGTATGACAGCTCATATAGTTTTACTTTTTGTTCGAATAGAAAAGATTTTTTTAATTTATTTACAAATGATGTCGTTAATTTTAACAATATTTATGAATTTCCTATAACTAATTTTTTACCCTTGATTTATAAAAACTCAATTAGAACCAGGCCTCTTGATATTAATGCTGCAGGTTTTGATGAAATGAAAAAAGTATTACTCTGGGCAAATGACACTAAAATTAAAAATATTACTATAATTATGCATTCTTTTAGCTTTATTAATTCTATGGATATTCAATACGCAAATTGTAAGCCAAGAAAAATAATTATATCAAGATTTAAAAAGTTGTGTGATTTTTTAAGTTTAAATAAATTTAAATATAACGTTAGTACTTTTGAAAAGATAAATATGAGTGAATTGTTAAATAATCAAGATTTTGAGAGTTTTTTTAAAATGCCTTTATTTCCAACCGTAAAAAGAATGGCAGAGCAGCTACTATAAATAAATAATTAAGACTTTAGTTAGGAGTTTTTTTAAGATGTTAAATGCGATAAAAAAGAATATGTATTTTTTCGTTTCTTGTTTTTTAGTAATTTTGTTTAAAATTTATGACAAATTTTTCAATAAAGAGAGTAACAAAATAGATTTGGAAACCAGTTATTACAAATGTGAAGCTGAATATCTTGGATTAAAATTTCAATTGATTATGGATAATGTTTCTCAGATTTCAAATAGAAAAACAAAATTTAATGTTTGGAAAAGTGGTACAGATTTAGATGGTAAGGGCTCTTTGCATTTAGCAGGCAATAAAAAATATTGTTATGACCTTTTTAAAAAAGCCGGTATCCCAGTACCAAGGTATAAAATTTTAAAGTCTGGGGATTTTTTTGGCGCTGTTAGTTTTTTTAGAGAAATAAAAAAGCCTATAGTAATAAAACCTGCTAGAGATACAGGAGATTCTTCGGGTGTTTTTGTCAAGTTAGAAAACAGTTTTTCCATTTTTATAGCAGTTAGTTATGTTAAAATTTTTGGAAATGAAATGATCGTTGAAGAATTTATTGACGGTGATAATTTTAGATTGCTTTTTTGCTGTGGTGAATTTTTAAGTGCCTGTGAACGAATTCCTTCATTTGTTATTTGTGATGGGCAAAGTTCAATTAAGCAGCTTATAGATAAGGAAAATCAAAAAAGGCTTGAAATAGGAGATTTGAAACCCTTTGATCCTGATACAAGACCAATCTTATACAAAATAAAAATAACTAAGTCTTTAAAAAATTTTATCAGAAAACAAGGTTATAATTTAAATTCAATCCCACAAAAAGGTATTAAAGTAAACTTTCAACCTATTTGTCACTGGTATCAGGGGGGAAGTTATTATGATGTAACCGATAAAATTGATCAAAATTTTGTTGAAATGGCCAAAAAAGCTGTTGAGCTAGCTGGAGTTAAACTTGCGGGAGTAGATTTGATTACAAGTGATATTGAAAATTATCAAAGAGGAAGGTGTGTAATTAATGAAATAAATACTACGCCAGGATTGTTAATACATTATGAAGTTCAAAATCAGGAAAAAAGAATTCCTGTTATTAGAATAATTTTAAAAAAATATTTTAATCTAGAGGGGTGCAATGAAACTTAAAAGAATTATAAAATGGTACTTATCATTGCTTTTTTCTGTACAAAAAATAGTGGTAAGGAAGTTTTATTTAAAAAATTACTCGAAGGATAATAGAGTACTTTCAAATATTTTTTTAAAAGAATTTGAGCTAGCTCTGATTGATAAACTACTTGAATTTCATGATAAAGTTTGTACCGAATGGAATTTTTTGTTTACAAGAGAAGACATCATAAAAAGAATATCTGAAGGACATAAGTGCTACATTGCCGTTACCAATGAAAATGTAATTGTTGGATTTTACTGGATAGGAATTAACTCCTTGTACTCACCTGATTTGAGGGCAAAAGTAAGTGTATCAGAAGATTCAATTATATCATACAATGGTTTTGTTGATAAGACCTGTAGGGGGTTAGGTGTTTTTCCAAAAATGAGAAATATGGCTTATAGTGATTTCTTTAATAAAGGATATAAATATGCTTACGGGTATTCCTTGTCAACAAATAATGCCATTGCAAGTTCTTCAAAAAAATATGGTTTTAAAAATGTTGGAAAGGCCTATTTAGGCTTTATTTTTGGTTATCATTATATAATTAGGCTTTTTGAGAAAGAATGTTTACTGAAAATAGAAAAATTATGAAAAAAATTAAAATTGTTCATATTGTTGATTCATTAGGAATAGCAGGTTTAGATCAAGTTGTAATAAGGCTTGCCAACTCGGTTGATAAAGATAAATTTGAAGTTTTTGTTTGTGCTCTTAAAAGTTTCAGAAAAGATGCTGTTAACCTTCTTTCATCTGAAGTTCATTTTAAGTGTTTAAGCAGTAACTCTCGCTTTATAACAATAATCAGGCTATTAAGATTTTTACAAAATAATAAAATAAACATAGTACATTCTCATAATTGGAGTGTTTTGCCATCTGTTTTCATAGCCAGGGTTATTAGTTTAAAGGACATTCATTTTATACACTGTGAGCATGGAATGGATGTCGGGTTTTCAAATTTTTCTTTTAGAAGAAAGTGTTTAAGTATATTTTTATACCCAAGAATAGATAAATTAGTATGTGTTTCAGAAAACTTGAAAGATTTTTTTTGTAAAAAATTTAACGTTTCAAATCTAGTAGTTATAGAAAACGGTGTTGACGAAAGCTTCTTTTTACCAGAAGATAAGCTTGATGCAAAAAAACGAAACGGTTTTCCTTTAAACCATGTTATCATTGGCACAGTGGCTGTCCCCCGACCAGTTAAAAGAATTGATTTCATAATAGATCTTTTAAAAGAACTACGAGATTTGAACCAAAATGTTTTTTTTGTTCATGTTGGAGCAAGAAAAGATAGTCCTGCTGTAAAAAATTTGTCTAGAAAAGCATCTGAACTCGATGTTCTAGATAGAGTACTTTTTTTAGGTGTGAGACATGATATAAATAAAATTTTACCAGGTTTTGATGTTTATATAAACACCTCATTATTTGAAGGCACAAGTTGTTCTGTTTTAGAAGCTATGTCTGTTGGTTTACCTATTGTAGCTTCCAACGTTGGTGGTAATTCTGTTTTGGTAAATCACTCGGTTAATGGCTTATTGTTTGACACATTCAAAAAAAATGATGCTCTGATAATGGTTAGTGATTTAATTCAGGACGAGAAAAAGTTGATTTCTATGGGAAATAAAAGCCGAAATATCATTATAAAGAAATATTCATTAAAAAAAATAACTAAAAAGTACGAAGAATTATATCATGAATTTTTTTAAATCGATATTTTACAGTTTTTGTATAAAAAAGACTTCTTAACAAAAAAGTTATGGACCCCGTGGAATAAGAATTTTAAAAGAGGTCCTTATAATTTAATTGGAAAAAATATCTCTATTGGCAGTTATTGTATAATTGAGGATGGAGTTATAATTGGGGATAATGTACAAATAGGAAATTATGTTTTTTTAAAAAAAGGAACAATAATTGAATCTAATGTTGTAATCGATAGTTATGTAAGATCTTCTGGAGATAATTACATTGGTAAAAATACCGTTATCAGATATGGGGTAACAATTGCAAAAGAAGTTGAGATTGGAGAGAGTGTTTTTATTTCTCCAAATGTAATGACAATTTATAGTACACATAAGGGGGTTTTTATAAAAAAAACAATTATTAAAGATAGGGTTTTTATTGGAACTGCTGCTGTTATAGGTGCTGGTGTTGTTTTAGAAAAAGATATTGTTATTGGTGCTATGTCTTATGTTGTAAAAGATTGCAAAAAAGTTGGAAAATATGTTGGTGTTCCTGCAAGGATTATAGAAAATTAGCTTTTGTATGCAAATATCAAGCCTGGAATGGTATAAAAAAAGATATTTTTTTTCTAAAAAAACAATGAAAATAGTTGCTTTTGATATTGAAAATTCCAGCGTAAAATTTGTAAAAGAGTATGTCTTAAAAAATGGAAAGGTTCTAAAGAGTTATATAATTAATGAATTAGATAATGATCTAATTTCTAAATTTGAAAATGCTTTTTCAAAAATGGACTTTTCCCCTCCGTTTAATATTAAAGATATAAATACAAGGCTTTCTCAAGGATATTTTTTTTCTGTAGGAATGATAGATGAAAATATTGTGGGTTGGACTTGGGGTGGTGTTAAAAAAGTTTATTTTGATGACTTTTTTACTTATATTAATCTTGAACCTGAAAATGCTTTTTCTTTTAATAGTTATGTAGAGAAGAAATACAGAGGACATGATATCCTGAAAATTCTAATCTGGAATTTGGTTTTTTCTTTAAAAGAACAAGATTATAAAAAAATTTGGGCATTGATATATCCCTGGAATAAATCTTCAATAAAAGCTTATATTAACAGCGGGTGGACTCAAGACAATAGTTATTTGTTTATTAATATTCTTGGGCTGAAGTTTCACAAACCATATAAAAGAAAATTAAAAGAATGACTGTTTTTTTTATATCTAAAATTAATCCAACATCAATTGGTGTTTTATCAGATTTGAAAAAAGCTCAATTAAATTCAGTTTTTTTTGAAGATTTTAAAAAATATATTTCTGATAAAGAAGCTGATTTTGATAATGTGTTTTTTGTTCCCACCACAGATCAGGATAATATATTCATTCTAGAAAACTATGATAAATTGTCAGAGCTTGGTCATAAATTTATCACATCAAAAAAGACTCTTTCAATAGCACTTGATAAATATCTTTTTTATAAAGATTTATCTTCTAAAAATATTTTAACTCCCACAACATGGCTTTTAGATAAAAAATTTATTTTAAAAAAAGATCTTTTTTTTCCCCTGATACTTAAACCCTGCTTTCCTGGTGAATGGAAAACAGCTGAAATGTCAGCTTTTATGGAAAACCGGAAGGCTGTATTTATAAAAAATATTCTGGAGCTTAAACATTGGTACAATAAGCTTGAAACTTTTAACTCCAAAATTATTGTTCAAGAAATAATTGAACAGAAAAATGACGAAAATTATTCTTTTTGTGGTTATTCTGATGAAAATGGAAAAGTGCTCTGGGGGTTTTTAACTCAAAAATTAATCCAGTATCCTGAAGGCTTTGGCACAGGTGTGATGTGCACAACTGTTGATAATCTTTTTCTTTATTCAAAATTACAAAAGATTGTTGAAGAAATTGGGGTTGAAGGCATTTTTGAGCTGGAAGTAATAAGAAGCAAAAAGGATGATAAGCTTTATGTAATTGAGCTTAACCCAAGACATTGGGGTCAGCACAGTATTTCAACAAAGCTTGGAGTTAATATAACTCTTCTTGACTATTATTATAAACGCGGAGATTTTAAAAAAGTAAAAAAAATAATAGAAAATAGAAACAAAGACATAAAAAAAATTGTCTGGATTGATACTCAGGGATACTTAAATCATTGTATTAAAAATTTATTTTTACCTTCCAGGTGCAAATTTAAAGAGTTTTTTTCATCTAAAACCAAAATATCAGGATTGCTTTTCGATGACTTTAAATTGTATTTAAAATTAAATAAAAAGAAGCTTGTTAAATGAAAACAGTGCTTATTTCAAAATTTTCTCCCCAGGCCTTGGCTTTTTTAAAAAGTTGCTATTGCAATAAAATTGATACTCTTTTTTTATGGATTGCTGATAAAAAAGAGCCTGTTCCTAAATCCAAATTTATTGAAAATATTTACAAAATTCCTCAGGATTTAGTTTTTTCTGATAAAGGGATTGAGCTAATAAAGGAATCATTAAATGAACAGAGAAAATATTTTCTAATATCTACCAGCGAAAAAATTTCTGGATGGCTCTATAAATCTGAAACTTTGGGTGATGGTTTTTTTGAAGTTCTTTTTAGTGAAAATATGGATAATATTCTTTCAAAGACAAAACAATTAGAAACTGCCAGAAAATCAGGTTTAAATTTATTACCTACATTCTATATTACTAAAGATAAAAAGAGCTATTCAACTATTCCTGAGTCAAACTATCCTTTATGCTTAAGGCCTTCTGAATTAGATTCTGTTAAGCCGGGATTTAAAGTTCTGATTATAAAAAATCAAGACGAAATGGAAAATTACATTAAAGGACTGGAAAAATTAAATTCACATCTTCTTGCCCAGCCTTTTATGGATGTTCCCAATCTTGTTGTTCATGGTTCAATGGATAAGCTGGGAAATGTTTTTGGGTTGGAAGGATTTATTGTAAAAAATAAATTTGAAGGAGTTAGTTTAACAATTCAAAAATACAAGATTGATAAAAGTTTAAAAGAAAAATGTAAAAAATTTGTTCAGTCAATGGATGTTTATGGACCTTTTCATTTTGAATTTTTGTATGATGAAGTTAAAAATAAAAACTGGTTTCTTGAGATAAACAACAGAATGGGAGGAACAACAGCAAAGGTATTTTCTCTAGGCTATGATGAACCTGCTTATATTCTTAAAAGTATGGGAGTTAATATTTCTGCTGATTTAAAAATTTCATCTGAAGTTTCATCAAATAAAGCTGGTTTAATTAAGTACTTATTAAATATTATTTCAAACAGGCTCAGCCCTCTTGATTATTCAGATAAAAGTTTAAAAATTGAAAAAATAGTGTTTGCTTTAAAAGGACTTTTTTTCTTTAAAGATGACATTTTATCCTTGAAAGATTTAAAAAGTATTTCTTCATTTTACAAAGCGTTGATTTACGAAAAGCTGAAGGGTTAATTCTTATGTGCGGAATCTGCGGAATTTATAATTTAGACAATAATCCTGTTCAAAAAACTCAGATCGAAAAAATGAATTCTGTAATGGTTCATCGGGGCCCTGACGCTGGCGGAATTTTAATTGATAAAAATATCGGCTTAGGTCACAGAAGGCTTAAAATTATAGATCTTGAAACCGGTGACCAACCTATGCAAGATAAAAGCGGACAAATAAGCCTGGTTGTTAATGGTGAAATTTATAATTATTTAGAGCTTAGAAAAAAGCTGGAAAAAAAGGGTCATACTTTTCTTACTAAAAGCGATACAGAAACAATTATTTATTCATATCTTGAGTATGGGGAAGATTTTGTTAAAAAATTAAGGGGAATGTTTGCCATAGGGCTTTGGGATAAAAAAGAACAAAAGCTAATAATTACAAGGGACAGAGTTGGTAAAAAGCCTTTGTATTATTATTTTGACAATAAAAGGCTTGTTTTTGCATCTGAGCTTAAATCTCTTCTTGAAATTAACGATATACCAAAAAAAATTGATTATAAAGCTCTTGATGCTTATTTCTCATATGGTTATGTACCTTCTCCTTTAAGCATAATAAAAAATATAAAAAAACTTGAACCCGGTCAGATTGGAGTATTCAATCTTGCCGGAGAATTAAAAATAAAAAATTATTGGGACATAAATTTTCAAACCAGCTCTTTTAATCTTTCTGAAACAGACTTGATAGAAAAACTTACTGAGCTTTTTGATGAGGCTGTTAAAATAAGGCTTATAAGTGATGTTCCATTAGGTGCTTTTTTAAGTGGAGGAGTTGACTCAAGTGCTGTTGTTGCTTCAATGGCAGGGTTTATGGACAAACCTGTAAAAACTTCTTCCATAGGATTTATGGAAAAAGAGTTTAATGAGCTTTCTTTTGCTTCATTGGTTGCAAAACAATATGGAACAGATCATCATGAATCAATAGTCAGCGCAGATGCTCTTGATATTATTAATAAAATGGTTTGGCATCTGGATGAGCCTTTTGCAGATTCATCTTCAATTCCCACATGGTATGTTTCAAAAGCTACAAGGAAAAATGTAATAGTTGCATTATCAGGAGATGGAGGAGATGAAAATTTCGCAGGTTACACAAAAAGATACTCAATGGTAAATTTGGAAGATAAAATCAGAAAAAAAATTCCTGATTTTTTAAAGAAGTCCTTTTTACCTTGTTTTGCTTCAATATATCCAAGAATTGACTCTCTTCCGCGTCCCTTAAGACTTAAAACTTTTTTAACAAATATTTCTGATAGTTTTGAAAACTCATATTGCAGGGATATGTCTTTTTACTTTGACTCAAAAACAAAAGATAACCTTTACAGCTCTAAGATGAAAGAAAAGGTCAAAGGTTTTTCATCGGAAAATGTTTTGTTAGGTTATCTTAATAAGTGTTCCAAAGACATGGATGCAGTTTCCAAAGCTCAATATGTTGATATTAAAACTTATATGACAGAAGATGTTCTTGTAAAGGTTGACAGGATGAGCATGGCTCACTCTCTTGAGGTGAGATCTCCAATTCTTGACCATGTTTTTATGGAATTTGCTGCCACTATTCCTTTAAGATTAAAATTAAATGGTAAGGAATCAAAATATATATTTAAAAAAATGAATGAAAACAGACTTCCTTCTGAAGTTTTGTACAGAAAAAAACAAGGCTTTTCTGTTCCTTTATCAAAATGGATTAAAACTGATTTAAAACCTGTTGTTGAAGCTGCTTTGTTTAGTCAAAATAATGGTATTGAAGATTTTTTGGATATGGATTTTCTAAGAAAAATCTACGATAATAATTTAAGAGGAATAAACGATTACAGCAGTCAGATCTGGAATGTTTTTATGTTTGCACTCTGGAAAAAAGAGTTTGGATTTTAAAAATAAAGGAAAAAAATGCATAGTAATCTTGTAAAAAAAATAATTTATCCTGCACATGAAAAAATTTTTGGTAGAAAAACTTTTGATTACTTAAAGGTTCTTGAAAAAGAACAGTATTTGCCAAAAAAAGAGCTTGAAAACTTAAAGTTTGAAAAACTCAAGGCTCTTTTAATTCATTCAAATAAAAATATTCCTTTTTATACAAAAAGATTTAAAGATGCTGGTTTCAAGCCGGAACTTATGGAAAAAATTGATGATTTTAAAAAAATTCCGTTTCTTACCAAAGAGGATATAAGAAATAATCTTGAAGATTTAAAATGGAATAATTGCCCTGGAGGTCTTGTCAGGTACAATACCGGCGGTTCAACAGGAAGCCCTCTTATTTTTTATTTTGATAAGAGAAGGCAATCCTTTGATAAGGCAGCAAGAATGCTTACTCACAATTGGTGGGGCGTTGATATTGGTGATAAAGAGCTTTATCTTTGGGGTTCTCCCCTTGAGATTTCAAAGCAGGATAAACTCAAGGAATTAAGAGATTATCTTACAAACGAACTTTTGATAAGTGCTTTTGAACTTTCTGAAAAAGAAATTCCAGGTATTATCAAAAAAATAAAAAAATTCAGGCCTGATTCTGTGTTTGGCTATCCAAGTACAATAGCTCTTTTTTGCCAGATGGCTGAAAAATCAGGATATAAACTTGATGATTATGGAGTTAAAGCAGTTTTTACAACTGCAGAAGTTTTGTTTGATCATCAAAGAGAAATTATAAGCACAGGTTTTGGAAATATTCCTGTTGTTGATTCCTATGGAAGCAGGGAAGCTGGATTTATTTGTCATCAGTGTAAACAAGGCAATTATCATCTTATAGATTCCAATTATATTTTTGAGCTTGTTAAAGACGGCAAAGAGGTGAAAGAAGGCGATGAAGGTGAAGTTGTTGTTACCCATCTTGATGCTTGGGGAATGCCTTTTATAAGATACAGAACAGGTGATGTTGCAAAGTATGGAGATAAAAACTGTCCATGCGGAAGAACCTGGACAACAATAAAAAATATTCAGGGCCGGACAACAGATTTTATTGTAACTCCCGACGGCAGATGGCAGCATGCACTTTCTTTAATCTATGTTGTAAGGGATCTTGAAGGGGTAGGGCAGTTTAAAATTATTCAGGATACTGTTCACGATCTAGAAGTATTGATAAAAATTGATAAAAATTTGTTCCCGGCTGATGGAGAAAATAAAATTATTCAAGGTTTTAAAAAAAGAATGGGAACAAATATCAATGTTAAGGTTATAAAAACAGATAAAATTCCTGTTGAAGCTTCAGGAAAATACAGATATGTGGTTTCAAAGGTCAGTGCTTTTAAATAATGAAAAATACAATGTCAATATTAAAAAAAATTAAGTTTCCGATTTTATTTATGATTCTGATTTTTATAGAATCATCTATTCCCTTAGACGGCAGTTCTGCTTCACCAGAATTTTTAATGAAGCTTGATCCCAATATTCAAAATATGCTCCACATCCCTCTTTATGCTTTTTTATGTATTTTATGGCTGTATTCTTTTCAAAGTTTAGGTTTTTCTTTTAGGAAAAATATTTTTTTCAGCTTTTCCATTACTTCAATTTATGGAATTTTTGATGAAATCCACCAAACTTTTATTCCTGGAAGATACGGCGGGCTTACAGATGTTTTGCTTGATGTTACAGGAGCTTTTTTGGGGATAATTCTTTTCCGTTTTATCAGGAGAAAAAATTTTTTTAAAACAAAGAGCTGATATTTACTCAAGAACCTAAAGAACAAAAAGTGTAAAGCTGAAGCTTGGTATTTTTTATAAATAGTTAACTTAAGTTTAAATTTTTGAAACCGGTGAAAGTCAGGCTTATAATAAAATTATATTTCAATCCCAACTTTATTTTAGAATAAAATATAAAGGCTTGTAAAATGTCAAACAAGATTAATCCTCCATACAAGGGAAAACTTCTAAACCTTACTCCTGATGAAGATGAAAAAATAAAACGGAAAGAAAAAGCAGGGCAGCTTGTCCAGGTTGCACTCAGCAAGCGTTCTATGCTTGATTTTGAACTGATAGCCAACGGCGGTCTTTCCCCTCTCAATGGATTTATGAACAAAAAAGACTATGATCTTGTTTTAGAAAAAATGGAAACTTCCACAGGTCTTTTTTGGCCTCTTCCCATATGTTTGGATATAGACCAAAAAACTTATGAAGCTGTAAAAAATCAAAAACAGGCTGCCTTAACAGATGAAGAAGGATTTCAGCTTGCAATAATTGAAATAGAAGATATTTGGAAACCAGATAAATCAAAAGAAGCAATTAAGCTGTTTAATACTGAAAACAGCCAGCATCCCGGAATAAAATACCTCAAAACTAAAACAAAAGAATATTATCTTGGAGGAACTCTTAGGCTGATAGAGCTTCCTGTTCATTACGATTTTAAATTGTTAAGATTTTCACCATCAGAGCTAAGACAGAAATTTATAAAATCTGGATGGAAAAATATTGCAGGATTTCAAACAAGGCATCCTCTTCACAGACTTCAGTTTGAATTATGTATGAATATAATAAAAGAAAATAAAAAAAAGCTTCTCATCCATCAAATAGCAGGAGAAACTAAACCCGAAGATTTTGATAGATACACAAGAATACGAGCAACCCAAAAAATAATTGATAAATTTCCTGTTAACAGTTCAAGATTAAATATTTTGCCTCTTTATTTAAGATTTGCAGGATACAAAGATGCTCTTTTTCATTCCATAATTTCAAAAAATTACGGATGTTCTGATTTGATTGTGGGACATGGCCATTCAAACCCTATATTTAAGGATAGATCTGGATATTTTTATGATAATGAGCTGATTAAAAAACAAACTTATGAACTTTCAAAAGAAATAGGAATAAATATAATTCCTGTGCCTGAAATGAGATATGTATATTTTGAGGAAGAATATCAGTTTATTGACCAAATACCAGAATCCAATCAGTCTTTATCTATTTCAGGGGAAGAAATAAGAAAAAGAATAAAGCTTGGAAAAAACATTCCCTCCTGGGCAAGTTTTCCTGAAGTACTTGAAGAGATAGAAAAAAACTATCCTCCACCTTCAAGGCAGGGGTTTACAATTTTTTGTACAGGACTTCCAAGTGCAGGAAAATCAACAATTGCAAAAGTTCTTTATTCTAAGTTTCTGGAAATCGGCAAAAGACCAGTAACTCTTTTAGATGGTGATATAGTAAGAAGAAATCTTTCAAATGAGCTTAATTTTTCAAAGGAACACAGAAATATAAATGTTGAAAGAATTGGTTTTGTTGCAAATGAAATAACAAAGAACAGAGGGATTGCAATTTGTGCTCCCATTGCTCCATATTCAGAAACCAGGGAAAAAATAAGAGAACTTATTGAGCCAAGCGGTGGATTTATTGAAGTATTTGTATCAACTCCTCTTAATGTCTGTGAAGAAAGAGACAGAAAAGGAATGTATGAAAAGGCTAAAAAAGGTTTTATCAAAGATTTTACAGGAGTTGATGATCCCTATGAAATACCTGAAAATCCTGAAGTAATTATAGATACTACAGCAAATTCGCCTGAAGAATGTGCTCAAATGGTTATTCAGGAACTTATACGACTTGGATATTTGTAGTTTTTTAAAAACTTAAGCAAGTCTTTATTAACAGCGGAGAAAAAATGATAAGAATTTTAAAATATTTTATTTTGTTTTATTTTGGGAGCATTTCTTTTGCTTTTGCACTTTTGCCTGAAGAGGTTCTTGTTTTGGCAAATAAAAATGCTGCAAAAAGTGAAGGTATTGCAAAATATTATATGGAAAAAAGAAATATTCCCCAAAAAAATCTTTTAACTCTTTGGATTACAGATAGAGAAACCTGCACAAGAAAAGATTATGAAACAAAAGTTATCCCCCCCATAAGAAGATTTTTAGAAAAAAATAAAAATATAAGATGTATTGTTAGTGTTTACGGGCTTCCATTAAAAATTTCACCCCCTGAGCTGAAAAAAGAAGAGCAAGAACAATTGGAAAAATTTAATGGTAAAAAACGATATATTGAGCAGTTATTGAAAAAAAATAAAAGCAACATAGAAATAAAGAATGAACTTAGTAAAATAAATCGGGAAATTCAAAACTATAAGAGAAGACTCGACAGAGCAGCCTCATTTGATTCTGAGCTTTTTTTGGTTAAAAAAGATGATTATGACTTAAAAATGTGGATTCCCAATCCATATTTTATCAAATTTACTAATAAAGAGTTGTTTGTGAAAAAAGAAGAAGTTTTAATGGTTTCAAGAATTGACGGTCCTGATTCAAAGTCATGTAAACGGATTGTTGATGATTCCATTTTCGCAGAGAAAAAAGGGTTAAAGGGAAAAGCCTATTTTGATGCAAGATGGGAATATCCCGGCGATAAAAAAGTTGAAGGATATGGTTTTTATGATAAATCTATCCATGAGGCTCATAAATTTATAAAAAAGAATAAAATTATGGAGACTGTTTTAAATGATGAACAAGAACTTTTTAAGGAAGGCGAATGTCCTGAAACAGCAATTTATTGTGGATGGTACAGCCTTGCAAACTATATTGATTCCTTTTCCTGGGAAAGAGGTTCTGTAGGATACCATATTGCAAGCAGTGAGTGCTCAACCCTTAAAAATCCAAACTCAAATGTTTGGTGCAAAAAAATGATAGAAAATGGAATTGCCGCTACAATAGGACCTGTTGGAGAACCGTATGTTCAGTCTTTTCCTGTACCGGAAGTGTTTTTTGCTTATCTTCTAACCAGTGGTTTGTCCCTTGGAGAGTCTTATTTGGTGAGTCTGCCTTATATTTCATGGAAAATGGTTTTAGTTGGAGATCCTTTGTACAGGATAAATTTGAAGAAATGATTTATCCCCAGTATAGAAGAATACTGGGGATATTAAGGATATTAAAATTAGTGTTTAATTTTTTTTCTGATTATTCCAGCAAAACCAAGTAGCCCAAGACCAAAAAGAACTAAAGTTGATGGTTCAGGAACAGGATTTCCTGGGCCTGATATAAGGTCTATAGAAAACCAGCTGTCTTTTGATGTAGACTGATTCTCTGGAGTTACAAAACCAAAATAATCCAATGAAGTATCAAGTCCTAATAGGCTTTTTTGATATTGAGTCAATGGGTCAAAGTCTTCAACACCAAAGATTGCTTCATAAGTATAGCCTTCAATTTCAAAGGTTTGTATAAGAGAATCGAAACCTGAAACCATGAAGATATCGCTTGGGTGGTTACTGTTATTTGGTGTTTCAAAAAATTGAATATCAAAATATTTATCCCAGCTTTGTCCTGTTAATCCTTCAGGAGTTATTGTAAGTTTTGAAGAAAGAGTTGCTGTTTCTAAATAGTTTGTAGTGTGGAAAATCCTTGTGGATATTGGATTATTTTCATGTGTTAAAACTATTCCACTTTTTTCCTCTCCCAATCCTATTGTTGAGTTAATTGAGCCAGGATTAACAGAGATAGAGCTGTGGGAAGAATAGGTACCTGTGATCCATCCTTTAGTTCCCCACTTCAATTTTGTTGGAAGGTTATTGTATTCAGGATTAGGGTTAAGTCCTTCTACTCCACTGTTATAGGCTGAAAAACCATATTGGATATTAAAGTTCCAATTGTTTATTGGTGCAGCAGAAGTTGATAAAATAGAAAACAATAAAAATAACGATGTGACAGTGATGATTAATAAAAATCTTTTCATAGCATTTCCTTTCAATTTTTTGTTAAATTATATGGCAATGATTATATTAAAAACTTTTGATTTAAACAACATATATCTTAAATTTTATTAAAATATTATTTCTATTTTAAATAAAATATAAATTTATTTAGATACAAATATGAAAAGAATTGTTTTTTTAGAACTTGTTTGTTTATAAGCCCTTAATTTTTTTGTAAAAATCAGGGTAAAATTCTGGTTCCAAGCCATTCATCATTACTTCAAACATATTGGGATCAATCCGGTAAAGTTCTTTTTCAATTTCGTCTACTATGCCTAAGTAGGGAGTTCTCCATCCGTGATAAAAAATCTTTTCACCTATAGGATGAAAAATAAAACCGTATTTTCTTAAGGCAAAAAAGAGTTTATCTTCTGTTATCATATACCAGTGAGTGATGCCGTTTCTTTTGCTTTCATGATACATAATCTGACACAGACCTAAAATAATTATAGGATTTTTTCTTCCTAACATTTCTTTTGGGATTTTTCCATCGTCTGGTAAAATACCGCCTTCTTTTTTGGTCAGGTAGGATTCTATGCCATAGGCACCATCTTCTTTGCGTCTTCTAAGATCTTTTGAAACTGTTAACCGGGAAACTTCAGCTATTTTATCCTTGTCAGGTTTTTTTCTAACAAAAGTTAAGTTTGGAATAGCTTCAATGGGAAATCCTTTTGGTGAGTTTAGAACCAATCTTATGGTTCCGACAACAGAGTCGGATTTGTTAAGGCATGCAATATGAATTGCTTCATTTTCGAATTCATCAGTTTCAAGCCCGTCTTGGTGGTCATCTTTTTTTTCAAATCCGAATTCTTCAACATAAACTTCATAACGCATTTTGAAAGTATCTTTTTTGATATTTTCGTCATCAACGATACCAAAGCGGAAGTTACCGTATTGTTGGCTATTTTTTATCATTAATATTTACTCTGTTTTGAGTTTGAATTAAAAGAAAGAATGTTTTATTATTAATCTTAAAATGTTTAATGTCAACTCAAATTATGGTCAGTTTCTTTATTTTTAGGATAATAAAATCAGAAGGTTTATAGATGAAAATCTTTATTAACAGGTACGTAGTTATCATTTTATCTTTGATCTTAACCCTTCCTTTTTTGATCAAGCTTGGAAAGGTTAAAGTTGAAGATAATGTAGATTATTTTCATGATAAACAAAATCCGGATATAAAGTTTTATGATTCTTTTAAAAAACTTTTTGAAAATGATGAGTTCTTTATAATTGCTTTTAAAAAGAAAGATATTTTTACTTCAAAGAATTTAAAAACAATTAAATTAATAACCAAAGATTTGGAAAGCTTAAAAGAGGTAAGGGAGGTAAAAAGTCTTTCCAACATTGATCATACTCTTGGCGAAAATGAGTTTTTTATTGTTAAAAAATTTTTGGAAACCATACCGGAAGACAAAGATGAATTAAAGAATTTGAAAGATGAAGCCTTATCCAATCCTTTGTTTGAAAAAAATTTTATATCAAAAGATGGGAAAACAGGAGCCATTATAGTTTATGTTTATGAAAATACCGGGGATAGTGAATATCGAAAAAAAACAATAAATAAATGTCGAAGTAAATTAGCCGAATATAAAGCTGAAACTGGAGAAGTATTTATTGGTGGCTGGACAATCACAAATTATTATTTAAGCCATTTGATGCAAAAGGATCTTAAAAATTTTATCCCAGTAACCTACCTTTTTATTACCATAGCAATTTTTTTAATTTTCAGGAACTTATGGCTTGTTTTTTTGTCTTTTTCAAGCATTTCTTTGTGTATGATTTGCACAATGGGTGTTTTTTATTATCTGGGTATAAGCATCAATAATGTAACAACAATAATTCCTCCTCTTGTTATGGCACTTGCTCTGTGCGACACTGTACATATATTTTCTTATTTGGGTAATTATTCTTTTGAAACAAAAAGTGAAAAAAGAGCAAATATCATTGTTATTTTAAAAAAATTATTTTTGCCGTGTTTTTTGACAAGCTTTACAACAGCTATTGGTTTTGCATCTTTATATGTAAGTGAAATTCCACCAATAAAAGACTTTGCCAAAGCTGCTACCATAGGTATGGTTTTTGAGTTTGTTTTTGCATTTACTTTTCTTCCTTCAATGCTTCTTTTAGTACCATTTGAAAAAGCTGTTGAAAGAAAATCTATATTAAATCTAGATAAATTATTAGGTTTAATTTCTAAAACTGTAAGATCTCATTTTATGCTCATTAATTTTATTGGATTTTCAGTTATTGCTGGTTCTGTTTATTTTACTTTAGATATAAGCACAGAAACAAATGTTATAGAATATTTTAAAAAGAATAGCGATATTCAGAAATCCAACCAATTTATCAAGGAAAATCTTGCCGGCCTTTCAACTTTTGACATATCAATTCAAGGAAAAAAAGAAGATGCTTTTAAGGAGCCTGAGGCCTTAAAAGTTATTGAAAAGATTCAGACTTATATGGACAAAATAAAAGGAGTGGATAAAACTCTTTCCTTTGTTGATTTTTTAAAAGATATGAACAAGTCATTTCACAATGAAAATGATGATTTTTTAATAATTCCTGAATCAAGAGAGATGGTTTCTCAATATCTCTTAATTTATGATTCTGATGATATAAAAGAATATATTAATAACGATTTTGACCATGCACGAATTTCTGTTAGAATCTCTGAAGATTCAACAAAAGAACAAAAGATAATAATCCAAAAAATAAATGCTTACATTGAGCAGTCAGGTTTTGATGGTTTTAGTGTTCGAATAACAGGACGGGTTTTCAATGATGTTATTATGATAGACAGTCTGGTAAGAAGTCAGATTTGGAGTCTTTTTATTGCGGGTTTTATTATTATCAGCATTATGTTTGTAATAATGAAGTCTTTTAAACTTGGCTTCCTGAGTATAATACCTAATCTTTTACCAATTATAATCAACTTTGGGATCATGGGTTTTTTTGGGATACCCTTAAATGCAGCTACAGCTCTTATAGCTGCGGTTGCACTGGGGATAGCAGTTGATGACACAATTCATTTTTTAACTACTTATTCCAAGTATTCTAAAGTATCAGCCACTGCCTCACAAGCTGTTGATCTTACAATTATGGATAAAGGAAAAGCAATAATCACTTCATCTTTTATTTTAACCATTGGATTTGGAACCCTTGTTCTCAGCTCCTTTGTTCCATCCATATATTTTGGTCTTTTATGCTCAATAATAATGGTTACTGCTGTTATTGGGGATTTGCTTTTTTTACCGTCTTTGATTTTGTTTACATATAAAATAAAAAATAGGGAGATTGCTGATGAAGTCTTGTAAAATTTGTCTACTGCCTGAAAAAGTTCCTGAAGCAAATATTGACAGTACAGGTATCTGCAGTTTTTGCAGGGGAGATAAAAAGTCAGACTATGCAGTAAATGAACAATTAAGGCAGGAATGGAAAAAAGACCTGGAAAAAGCACTTTCAGAGTGCAAAGGAAAGGGTGAATATGATTGCCTGGTTCCTATAAGCGGAGGCAAGGACAGTCTTTATTTAGCCTATAAACTTAAATATGAATATGGCTTGAAAGTTCTTGGCTACACTACAAATATAAGCATTCCAGATATAGCTCAGGAAAATATTAAGAGATGTTTAAGCAAAATTGATATCAGGCATTATTCTGATTCTCCACCAGAAAGTTTTTATAGAAAAATTTTCAGTTACCTTTTAAAAAATCAAGAGGAACGTGGCGCTGTTTATACTATTTCATATGTTTATGCTCCATTGTTTGAAGGAGATGCAATTAAACTTGCCATAGAAAAAAATATACCCTTGATATTAGCTGGATATTCACCGGGACAGCCTGAACCGGAAAGAATGACATATGAGTTTTCAAGAAAATTAATTTGTGAAACAGACTGGACACCTCCTGGATTAATTAAAGACAATGTTATTACTGATGAGGAAATTGAGCTTTTTTACAATCCCCATAAATATCCAAAAGGAACAAATTTTCCAAGATACCTGGCTCCTTTTCATGCCTGGGATTATAATCAGGATGAAGTTATGAAGTTTGTTGTTGAAAAGGGACTTGTCCAATCTAAAAAACATGCCAATCCGATTTACAGCAATTATCCTATTAACTGGCTTTTGATGTATTCAGATTTGAAGTTTTTTGGCTATAATCCATATCATCCAGAGTTTTCTCAATTGATAAGAGATGGAAAGGCAAGCAGAGTATACTGGAAAATAATGACTCCTATAGTTAATTTTATGATCAAAAACATGGTTTTTCTTGGTAAAGATGCAAAAAAAAGTATGGATTGGCTTGGAATAAATGAAAAGGATTTAAAAATAACTAAGCCAAGGGGATATTATGATCCTGAACTTCCTTCATAAGGAAAAAGGGGATTTAGTATGTATAAAAACATTCCGGATATGCTGAAAAAAAGAGTTGAAAAATCGCCAGAAAGAACGGCTCATTTTACTTTAAATGAAAAAGGTCAATGGGAAGGGCATTCATGGTCAAAATTTTATGTTTCTGCCTTTGAAATTTCTGAGAAACTGTTTAATGCAGGTTTGCGTTTAGGTGATAATATTGCTCTCATAGCTCCCACATCTCTTTTGTGGGAATATATTCAAATGGGGATACTGATTGCCGGAGGTACTGTAGTTGGTATTGATCCTGGTGAAGATCTTTTAAGCATTGAAAAAAATGTTGGCCTTTGTTCTGTCAAAGGACTTATTGTTCAAGATCCCAGCTTTTTGGAAAAATTAAACAAAGAAACTATTAATAGGTTAAGATTTGTTGTTTTTATTGATGGAGCTGATTTTGAATCCAGTAATAATATATTTTCTCTTAATCAGCTGAAAAGAAAAGCCTTTCCTGAAGTTGATATAAATTTGAAAAGTCCTGCTACAATGATTTTTACATCAGGTACAACAGGAGAGCAAAAAGCAGTTTTATATACACACGAACAGGTTTTAGCTGCTTGCAGGTCTGTGATTAATGCTTTTGATGATTTAAATAGTGAAACAAATCTTGTTTGCTGGCTTCCTTTGGCAAATCTTTTCCAGAGAATGATTAATTATTGTGCAATTGAGATTGGTGCTAATAACTATTTTGTAGAAGATCCCAAAAAAATTGCCAAATTGATTCCCCAAATAAATCCCCATATTTTTATTGGAGTTCCAAGGGTTTTTGAAAAAATTTATTTTGGTATTCAATCAGAAATTGACAAAAAAAGTAAGGTAGCCAGGTTTCTTATTAATTACTCAATAAAAAAAGGTGAAATTATTTCAACGGATCTAAGAAATAAAAAAACAACACCTTTTTTAACATTTTATATTTACAAAATACTTGATGCTTTGATTTTAAAAAAAATCAGGTCAATTTTTGGTGATAATCTTAAATATATGATAAGCGGTTCCGCACCTATGCCTTTGTGGCTTCTTGAAAAATTCCATGCTATGGGTTTTTTGGTTCTTGAGGCTTATGGGATAAGCGAAAATATAATTCCAAATTCCATTAATACCTCAAAAAATTTTAAGTTTGGTACTGTTGGCAAACCTCTTTCTGAAAATATAATAAAAATAGCCCCGGATGGGGAGTTTTTAATAAAAGGGCCAGGTCTTTTTTCCGGCTATTATGGGAAGAATAAAGATGAATTTACCTTTGATGAAGAAGGGTTTTTTGCAACAGGAGATTTTGTCAGAAAAGATGAAGATGGATATTTGATTATTGAGGGAAGAAAATCAGAAGTATTTAAAACTTCAACCGGAAGAAAGATTGCTCCTGCTGGAATTGAAAATATTATAAAAGAAATTTCATATATTGAGCAGGCTGTTGTTTCGGGAGCACAAAAAAAATTCATTGTTTCAATTCTTGCTGTTTCAAAAGATTTTTTTAATGAAAAAGGCAAGTTTTCCATTAACGAAATTTTAAAAGAGATTAATGATGATATCTTTTTTAAAATAAAGCATTTACCCGATTATAAAAAGCCAGTTGGGTTTATAGTGAAATTTAGTGAATTCAGTCAAGAAAGTCATGAAGTGACAAGTAATTTAAAGCTAAGAAGAAAAGTTATAGAAAAAAATTATGAATCTGAAATAAATAAGATTTACGATTTTTTGGATAAAAAAGGGTTTTCAAAAGAGTGTATTCAGATTGATCAAACTGTTTTTATAATAATCTAATCAGAGGTGTGCCATGAAAAATTATTTCATAACCGGTTCAACAGGCTCTGTTGGAAGTGAAGTTGTGAAGCAGCTTATCAAAGATAAAGAAGTTAATTTTTATCTTTTGATATTTGCAAAAAATGATGCTGATTTAAAAAGAAAAACCCAACAGGTTTATAATTATTGGAAAATAAAAGATAAACCTGATGAATTAAAAAGGTTTTTTCCGTTGAAGGGAGATATTCGTTTAAATAATTTTGGCTTGAGTGATTCAGACTATGAGATGCTAACTGACAACTGCACTCACATAATTCATTGTGCAGGAAATGTAAGAATGAATCTTGATATTTTAGAGGCCAAAAAATATTCTGTCAATTCTGCACAAAGTCTGGTTGAACTTACAAGAAAATGCCTTGAAAAGGGCGTTGGTTTTAAAAAATCAGAATTTATAAGTACTGTTGGTGTTGGAGGGAGAATAAGGGGAGCTGTTCCTGAAACATGGATAACTGATAAAAGAGAGTTTCACAATACTTATGAGGAGGCAAAAGCAGATGCTGAAGATTATATAAGAAAAAATTGTGAAAAGTATGATTTACCAATAACAGTTCATAGGCCCAGCATGGTTGTGGGTAATTCTGCTGACGGCAGTATTATTCATTTCCAGATTTTTTATCATTTATGTGAATTTTTGAGCGGAAAAAGGACTTCAGGAATTACAACTTCAACCGGTTCAACAAAGCTTGATACAATCCCTGTTGATTATGTTGCAAAAGCAATAATTTGGTCTAGCACAACTGATATTACAAAAGGAAGAATTCTTCATGAATGTTCTGGCCCTGAAAAATCAATATATATTTATGACCTGAGAAAAAAAGTTCAAAAAGCTTTTGTTAAAAAAGGAATTAAAATTCCAAAAACAATTTTTATTCCTTCTTTTGTTTTTAAGTCTTTACTTCCTATGCTTCGTTCTTTTGTTCCAAAGGAATATAAAAATGCAATAAAGACTTTGCCTGTATTTTTAGATTATCTTGAAGGAGAGCAATCTTTTTCCAATGAAAAAACAGTTAAGCTTTTGAGTGAATATAATATTGATTTGCCTTTTCCTGAGAATTATCTGGATAATGTTTTAAATTGTTATCTTGATAAGAACTAGGATTTTTTGCTAGTTAAAAGAAAATAAAAAAAAGAGGGTAAAAAATTACCCTCTTTTAATTTTGATATTTGAAAAACTTTAAATTAGTTTTTCATTCTTCTTCTGCCGATACCTGCAAGGCCAAGAAGACCAAGTCCTAGAAGAATCATTGTTGATGGCTCAGGAACAGCGTCAAACTGTACTGATGATCCAGGAGCATTCCATCCTATCATATACTCATTGGTAGTAGGGCCTAAGTCGAAAAGACTTGTCTGGTTGATTCTACTTCCAACCATACTGAATAACCATTTTTTGTCTACAAGATCTTGCTCTGTTGCTCCCCAAAAGTCAGGGTTAATGTCTTCAAACATAAAAGCTATGTCAATTTTCATTGAAAGACGATCGTTTCCTACTCCTATCAGGCTACCAGTAAGCTCACTTACTAAGCTCTCTGTGTAACTTAATTCTGCAATTTTAGTGTCATTTGCAATTTCAAAGTTGTTAGAGGAGTCCATATCTTTATACATCACAACATTTCCACTGGTGAAATAAATTTCACTGTCGCTAACATACTGTCCTGCAAAGGTGATATCTAGTAAAAGGTTTTTAGAAAAAAGGTTTGTTTCTACACCATATTCATCCTGGATGGTATTAAGTGACTGGGTAAATGTCTCTGTGAATGCTCCAGTTGTTTTATCCTGGAAGCTGAAAATATGAGATTGAAAGCTGTTGTATAAATTTCCCTCAGATATACCACCTAAATTCATGATATGAACATTATAAAAATTTGAACCTGTTCCGTCAGGGTCAAAGTTTACAGTATAAGCACTAACTGACCCGCATAAAAATAAAGTTAATAAAAATACTAAAAATGATTGTTTCATAGTCTTTTCCTTTTTTTTAAGTTTGGATAATAAATAATAGTTAAGTTCGATACTATATAAAATAATAAAAAATTACAACATTTTATTGAGCAAAATGTAAAAAAAAATATTTAGTATACAAAGGGTTGATTGAATGCGGTGGCTTTGATAAATCTGGAAATCAGAAAAAGTATCTAACATTTAGAAATAACTGACTGTTATCTTGATGTTTTCCAAATCCTGTTTTGTAGTTTCCATAAAAAAGATTTGCCCCTGCAGACAGTTCTATGTTTTTAAAATAGCTGTATTCAATTTTTGGAGAAAAGTATTTTGAGCTTGTGTTTAGATATAAAAAATACTCAAGTGCTATTTTAGTCCAGTAATTTGGATAGTCTTTGCTGATTTCTCCAAATAAAAAATAATCATTTTTGTCAGCATAAATAATTTCTTCCACATAGTCGTTTAAATACTGATGACCGAATTGAATATTAAAATATGTATTCCCCGGGGCCAGGTAGTCAGCCCCCAAAACATAGGTAAAGACAGGGCTTCTTACAGATGTGAGGTCTGATTTTAAAAATGTTTTTTTGTCTTGCCACAAAGCCTCACCTCTTAATCCAAATCCTGAAATTATTGTTTCAAATTCAAATCCATAGGCATTGGCTTTTTTATAATCCATTACAATTTTTTCATTTGTTAGGTCAGCTGGACTAATCGAAGAAGATATTTTATCAACAGAGAAATCTCCGTTGATATTTATATTCTTAATGGGAAAGTTGGAAATAAAAGGCTCATCTTCATTAAATTTATGCCAGGTGAATCCAAAATCAAGGCTTTTGATTGTTTTGAAAAGCCTTATTCCGTATTCATTTTCATTTTCCGGCTCATTTTCGCTTATTCCAAGGTTGTTGAAATAGTTTTTGACTGGCGGTGGTAAGCTGCTTTGTTTTACTTCTTTTTTAAGGTGGGGAAACCTTGACCAGTCGGTTTCAAAATTATTGTGTTTTGATTTTTTAAAAAAAGGGATATACAAGAACTCAAGATTAACAAAGTTTGAAAAAAGCTTTAAATCTGCCATCCATAAAGGAATTTTTCTGTCTTCGTAATCAGAAGTCACAAATTCTCTCATATCTTCAGGATTAAGAGTGTCAACCGGGCTTAGTTGATCTGTTTTTCCCCATCTTATTATTTGTTTACCCAGGGAAAAAGATATTTTGGGACCAAAATACTTATATGTCAGCTCATAAATATCAAAATCATATTCATTGAAGTTTTCATTGTCCCCAAAATAGAGAAAATCAGAAAGAACTGAGCAGGTAAGGGTTTTTTTGTATTTTGCTTCAACAATAGTTTTATTTCTAAAGCTTGTTTTGTTTTTTATTTTGTCCCTTGATTTTTTTGTATCTCTTGTTGCCTTTGTTTTTATAATTCCTGAAATTTTAAAATCCTTTTTTTCCGCAGAAGAAACTTCGCTGAAAATACCTTCTGCTGCTGAATTGTCAAAAGCAAAAATTATTTCTTCTGTTTCTTCTTGAAAATCAAATCCGCTGATTTGAGATTCTGTCTTGAGGGGGGGAGTTGGGGATTTTTTTTCCAGTTCTTTTGTTTCTACTTCTTTGTCTTTTGTTTTAATATTTGTGTTTTCTAAAGGGAAACTTTGTCCTTTGGAAAGAATGAAAACGTTCAATT
Organism: Desulforegulaceae bacterium; assembly: GCA_034006035.1. Taxonomy (NCBI): domain Bacteria; kingdom Pseudomonadati; phylum Thermodesulfobacteriota; class Desulfobacteria; order Desulfobacterales; family Desulforegulaceae; species Desulforegulaceae bacterium. Next base: position 24,819 of record JAVETN010000003.1, on the reverse strand, counting down.
TGGAAAAATGTTTTTTTGTATCTAAGGTTGATTTATAATCAAAATCAGCATCATTTTTTAAATCAAGAACTATTCTTGAAGTGTTTTTTTTAAATTGATTGGTTCTTATTTGTTTTACCTTATCTCCATTTACCTTTTTTTTGGTAATTATTTGGGGTATTTTTGAATTGTGAAGGTCAATTACAAGGCGTTTTGGATTTTCAAGAATAAAAATATTTGGATTTGGGGTATGTTTTATTAAAATTGTGAGTTTTTCATATTTGTTTTTTTTGGAAAAAGAAATATTTTGAACAACACTTAAAGCTTCTGCAAAAACATTTGCAGAAAAGCAAAAGAAAAAAATTAAAAAAAATATTGGAAATTTTGTTTTTGTCATTTTTTTTAAAGTTTTTTAATAGTATTCAAGTGTTTTCTGAGAAACTTCTTCTTTATTGAGATCAGTATTGTAAATGATCTTTTCTGTATTTATATATGTTTTTTGATTTTTGGTAATATCTTCCATTGAAACAGTCAGTTCTGTCCAGATTCCTTGAATTTTATTGAATTTTAAAACTTTGTAGGTTTTTACATGTTGATCTTTTTTATTGAAAAATTTAATCAAAATCGGAGTAAATGACTCTTTGTGGATCAGGCTTATTGTTTTGCTGTATTGGGATTGGGTTCCGGGTTTGGGTACAGCTAAAAGAATATAGCTGTCAATATTGTTTACTTTTGCATCCCCCTGAAGCTCGTAAGTATAGTTTTCTAAGGGGTGCCTTTCCATATCTTCATATGTGAAATTGCTGTTGACAAATCGCTGATCTTTTTGAGAAGAAACAATTCTTCTTGTTCTACGAAGGGCTGGTAAATATAGAAACTGGTCGGTTTCATATCCTTTTTTCTCAATGGCAAGAAATCCTGTACCTTCAATATCAGCCGGAGTCAAAAATCTTATCAACTGATGTTCCAATTTGTTTTCCAAATATCTTTTTACTGTAAAATTTCTTGTTCTTTTTCTACCGTTTTCATCAATTAAAACCATTTGAGAAGATGAAACAGAATTTGTCCCCCGGTCTCTATGAAAAGATTTGTATGCTATTTCTTCTGCATTTAGTTTTTCAGAAAAAACAGGCTTTGCAAATACACTTATTAGAAACAATAAAAGCAGTGAAAATTTGAAATGTTTCATTTTCTTTATCCTTAAATACAGTTTTACTGACAGGGTACTTTTTAATTCAGAGTTTCATAAAGTTTTTTAGCTTCTTGAGAACCTTCAAAAGTTTCACTGAGCTTAAAAGCAAGATCAAGCTGTTTTTTAGCAAGTTCTGGTTTGCCTTGTTTTTCATACGCAAGAGCAAGGTGATAATAAACTACAGGGTTTTCAGCTTTTTTCAGGCTGTCTGAAAATTCGCCAACAGCATTTCCGTAAAGTTCTTTTTTGTAGTAAACATAGCCCAGGGTGTCCATAATAGCAGGATCTTCAGGCATTATTTTTTTTGCTCTTAATGCATAGTCAAGAGCTTCGTTAAATTCTCCTTTTTTCTCTGCAAGAAGAAATGCAAGATTGTTTGCAGCAGGAGCAAAGTCTTTGTTTGCATCAAGAGCTTTTCTATAATGCTCTTCAGCCTTGTTATATTCTTTTTCTGACTCGTAAATCATCCCGAGCATCATATGAGTTGTTGGGGATGAAGGGTTTTTTTCAAGTATTTTATTATACTGATTTTTAGCTTCATCAATATTTTTCTTTGAAAGATAAATTGATGCAAGAGCACTATAAGAAGGGAGATAGTCAGGGAAAATCTTTATTGCTTCCATATAATCATTTTTTGCCTGGTCAACTTTATTTTGTGCAAGGGCCAGTCCGGCTTTTAAGTTGAAAACAAAAGCTTTTAGGCTGTTATTTGTTAAATTGTTTATTTTATCGGTGCATAATTTTTCTGCTTCTTTATACTTTTTTTGGAATATTTTAATCTTAACCAGTAAAACCAGTGGCTCAAGAAAGTCTTTATTAACACTTTCAGATTTGATTAAAAGCTTTTCTGCTTCCTCAAAGTTTTGCTCTTCTGCTTTAATTACAGCCAGGTTGTAAAATGCCAAGGCGTTTTTATTGTCTATTTCTGTAATTCTTTTATAGTTTTTTTGAGCTTCCTGAGTTTGTCCTGTTGCAAGATTTGAGTTTCCAAGAATCATTAAAGCTCTTAGATCTCTGGGATTGAGTTTAAGAACTTCTTCAGCTTGGTTTTTTGCAAGGGCAAAGGATTTTTGTTCAATATAGATTTCTGATAAAAGTAGTCTTGCTTTTATATATGACGGGTTAAGCTCTATTGCTTTTACTATAAAAGGGGCCGCCTGGTCAGTCCTGTTAAGTCCAATGTAGGCAATGCCGATAAAGTATTGTATTCTTTCTGAATTTGGCTCTTCTTTTTCAAGTTGAGTTAAAATATCAAGGCCCTCTCTGAACTCTTTTTTGTAAAGAAGTATTTCAGCTTTAAGAATCCTTGCAGAGAGCAGGTTTGGCCTTTTTTTAAGAATTTCAGAAGTAATTTTTTCAGCTTTTTCAATATTTTTATTTTTGTATTCAAATCTTGCCAGGGTAATCTTTGCATCAGGGCTATCAGGGTTAGCTGCAATAGCTTTTTTATATATTTCAATAGCTTTGTCGTCTTTTTGAGTAATGTCATAAAATCTTCCAAGAACAAGGTAGGGTCGTATATTATCCTGAGCATTTTCAACAGCTTTAATGTATGCTTTTTCAGCTTTTTCAGTATTATTTGTTCTTAGATAAAAATTTCCAAGGAAAAGGAAGACATCAGAGTCTTTTGGTTTTATTTCAGAGTTTTGAATAAGTTGATTTTCAGCTTTTTCAAATTCTTTTGAAGAAATATAAAAGCCTGCAAGTACATATCTTGGGCCACTTTCATTGGGTGCTGTATTCACAGCTTTTATTAGATAATTTTCAGCAGCTTCTAAATCATTGTTTATTATACTTAATTTCGCAAGTCCTTGGATAGAAGAAGTATGATTTTCATCAAGATTTGTTACTCTTTTAAAGTATTGTTCGGCTTCAAGGTAGTTTTTTTGCGAGAATAGAATTTCTGCTTTTAGATACAGACCTTCTATATTGTCAGGTTCTGAGCTGAGGAGTTTTTTTGTCCGTAAAAGAGCCTCTTCAGGTTTTTTGCCAAGAAAGTAAATTTTTGCCAGGTTTATTAAAACTTCATTGTTTTCAGGTGAAATTTTTTCAGCCTGGGCAAACATGGAAAATGCCTGTTGAGGGTTTCCAAGTTTTAAAGAAGTTTCTCCCAGTTTGATAAGAGCTTCAAGATAATTATTATCAATTTTTATTGCATTCTTTAGTTCAAGTTCTGCGTTTTTATATTCTCCTGAACTAAAATATTTAATTCCTTTATTGAGGTATCTTTCTTTTTTTGTTTGTTTATCAGTACAGGCAAAACTAAATGAAATTAGAGCACAAGCCAAGAAAACCCTCATTAAAAACTTCATTCTATATCCTCCGGAGATTTTAAAAAGCGTGGACAAAGTTAATTTTTTTATGTTAACACGAAAGTATTGTTAATTATTATGGAATCATTCTTTATGTCAATTGAAAAACCGGACAAAAGTATAAATAGCTATATTCTTCGTTCAGGATTTTACTTTATATTTTTTACACTGATTTTATTTAAATTCAGTTGCTTTTGCTGGCATGCTGAAAATGATATCAATGATGCCTTTTTTTTTCTGAATTGTCAAAAAAATAAAGATGAACTTTGTTCAGGCAGTTATGCTGTTTATGAAAACTTTCATAATGAAAAATGTTTGACACCTGTTCTTGTGTCTTCAAGGAAAATACCTTTGGCAGGTTCAGTAAATATAGATATTCCATTGTCTCGGTTTTCAAAAGAGGCTGTGGAACCTTCACAATATCTTGATCGGCTGATCGCAGTAAATTTAAGAATTAAAAATCTCATGGAAGAGTATGAAGAAATTAAAAAAAAGGCTGTTGTTCTTTTAAGCATGGATAGCCTGCATTTTTTTATTGAGAAAAATAAAGAAAAATTAAAATCACCTGCAATCAATAACAAAAAAGAGATTTATCTTTCAAAAACAAATATAGATAAAGAACTCAAAGGTATTTTAAATTCCAGTCCCTGGGCTGATTTGATAGCTGATTCAATTATCAATAATAATAATAGTTTAAAAACTGAAGCTAAAAGTTTTGGTTATAGCTATTCTTCGGCTTTGGAGAATAAGTATCTGGAAAAAGAAGATTTTTTAGAAAATATCAAATTGGATAAAAGCCCAGTTATAAACACAGAGCCACCCTGGATATTTACATTTTTTATTGGAATTTTAAAATTTATAAAAACCAAAAAATATGAAATTTTCTTTTTTTCTGTTTTAGCTGGATTGTTTCTTGTTTTTATAATCGGCAGGCCTGAAAGATGAAAAAACTTTCTTTGTTTTTTATGTTTTTTTGTTTGTTATTTGTTTTTTCCTGTAAAAAGGATGAAAGTTTGTATTTTGAAGATAAAGGTGATCAGGCTTTTGAAAATCAGCTTTATTATGATGCTATTGCCTGTTGGAACAGAGGCTACCATAAGAATCCGGACAATGCCTCCCTTCTTTATAAAGCAGGAAAAGCCTTTTTAAAGCTTGGAGATATGGATAAAGCCCTTGAATACTTTATCCGGTCAGATCAACAAAATCCGAATCAATATGAAATAAAAAAAGATATAATAAGACTATACATTATAAAAGGGGAAATAAAGAAGGCAGATAAACTCCTTAAAGAAATTTCTTCTTTTGCGGCTGGGGATTTAGATTATTATTTTTTATCAGGAGATATTTACCTTGTTTCAGGTATGGCTGAAAAAGCTTGTGAAATGTATAAACAAGCTGTTTTATTATCAAATGGAAGTGCAAAGGCTTTTATCAAACTTTCCATGGGGCTTGTTGAAACAAAAAACTTAGATGAGGCAGAAAAATATATTTCAAAAATTATAAAAAACTATATTTTAACACCTCAAGAGAATTTGCTTTTATCAGATTATTATTTTGTTAAGGGCGATTTTGAGCTGGCAGAAAAAAATATTTTGGAAGCTGTTTTTTCTGATAAGTCAAACCTTGGATTTAAAAGCCATCTTTGCAGTTTTTATTTTAAAACAAATCAGTTTGAAAAAGTTTCTGAAGTTCTTAGTCAATATGTAAAGGAGTATCCGGATAATCTTGAATTTAAAATTTTTCTTGCAGATGCATTTATTAGTCTTAAAGAACTTGATAAAGCTGAGCCGCTGATTGAAGAAATACGTCTTTTATCCAAAGATTTAGCTGATTACAATTTGATCATGGGTAAATACTGGCTTTGTAAAGGTAGAAGTTCCTATGCTGTTTTATATTTAAAAGACGCATGTAAAAAAAAATCTTATCTTGTTAATACAAATTTTCTTCTTGGCACTGCTTATTTTGCAGGAGGTCAGTTCAAGCTGGCTGAAAATAGCCTTACAAAAGCTCTTACCCTTTCTCCAAATCATCAGGACTCGCTTTATTTGATGGCTTTGCTTCATTATAAACTTAAAGAAATTGAACTTTCCTTGAAATATCTTGAAAAGATTGGCGAGTTAGATTTTTTTAATCCCAAATACAGTATTTTAAAAGGTCTTTGTTTTTTTGAGAAAAAAGATTTTGAAAAGGCATCAGATTTGTTTTTTCAGGCCTTTGAAATTGAAAGAGAACTATCTTCAGGTTTTTTTCTTGGTAGAGCTAGAGAAGCTTTAAAAGATTATGATTCTGCAATTTCTATATATAAGACTGTTTTAGAAGAAAACGGGTTTGTTGAAGAAGTTTTTTTTCAGTATATCTCACTTCTTATAAAGACAGAAAAACAAAAGGCTGCATCAGAGGAGCTGGATAAAAATATTTCTTTGGTAAATAAAAATCCTGTAACCAATTATATTTTTGCCTGTTTTGCCATAAAACTAAATAACACTAAAAAAGCCAAGTTTTTTTTGAAAACGGCAATTGATCAAGGTTTTGCCTTTGAGGGAACTTATCTTAAACTTGCTTCTATATATAAAGATTTAGGTAATTTAAAAGAAACAGAAAAAATTCTTCTGGAAGGTCTGAAAAAATTTCCTAGCTCTAAAGAATGTATTCTTGAGCTAGGAGATTATTACTATAAGACAAACTCTTTTGAAAAAGCAGTTTTGATTTATGAAAAAGGATTGAAACTTACCCAGAATTCTTCTGTTTTAATGAGTAATTATGCCTGGGTTCTTGCAATTTCAGAAAAAGAGCTTGATATTGCCCTTGATTATGCAAGAAAAGCTTATGAGCTTGATTCAGAAAAGGCATTTATCTGTGATACCCTTGGCTATATTTATTATTTAAAAGGTGCATATTCCCAGAGTCTGTGGATGTTTGAAAAAGCCGAACTTCTTTCCCCTGAAAATCCAATTTTAAAATATCATCTTGGGCTTGTGTGCTTTAAGCTTGGGCAATTATCAAAAGCAAAAGAAAATTTTGAACTTGCCCTTAAATTAGGTGTGAAAAGTGAAATTAAAAAAGAAATTGAAGTAATTTTAAACGGGCTTGGAGCAAAAACAAAAACAATTGAATATTTAGAATCTCCCGAAGTCAATATTTTGAATTTTCCTGAAAAACTTGTAGATGATACAGATATTTTGACTCCTCAGTGGGATTAGAAAAATTGATTTAGTTTTCCGGTTTATCCTGTTTTATTTATCTTCAGGGACAAAAGAAGTATTTTGTTGTTTTTTTTAGGCAATGAATATAGTCTTTATTTTAATTTTTAGCTTAAGCAAGCAAGACAGTGTAAATTTGGCAACCAAAGCTGTATAAATTCAGGAGGATCCTAATGTCAGGAAAAAAAATATTAAAAAACGGAATCTGGATAAAAGAGCAAAATGGTATATTGACCATGGGATTGGTAGATGATGATGAATTTGAAGTGGAGATAGGAGAAAAAACTTCATTACAGCTTTTTGCCTTAGAGCTTGAACTTCAGGATGCTCTCTATGGCAAGAATAGGATAAAGTTCAATCCAACAAATGTTAATTTTGAAAAACTTATCCAATCCCTTGTGAAAGAACCTGATTTCAAGGATAAGGAGATCTCGGCTCATTTTGCAGGAAAGGTTGTGATAAAAGCTGATTACGATCTTCTTTTTGAAGTGTTTAAATCACTTCTTCAAAAATCTTTTAATGGCGAAGGCAATGGGAAAGTGTATATAAACGCTTCGGTTGCAGACGACAGCTTATGTGTTCTTTATCGGGATGAGGTTTTATCCAGAAAGCTGGAAAGTGTTGATGAGATAAAAAAGATGGTTGAAAAAAATCTTAATGGAAGCATAAAAGTTAACGATTCGGTAAAAATTCCATATATAGACATAACCATACCTGAAAAAAAATAGTCTTATGGATAAAAGAATATTAAAAGATTATCTTCCCTATATTATTCCTTTTTTGGTTTTTGCCGGACTAACTTATATTCTCCCCCTGACAGGGGCTGATGATATTTTTATCTATCCTGCCAAAACATTAATTGTTTTCCTGGTGTTGTTTTATTTTTGGAAAAAAATAAAAGAAGAAATAAAGTTCCAAGTCGATTTTGTTGCGATTGGAGCAGGGGTTTTTGTATTTCTGGTTTGGGTGGGCCTTGAAGGATTCTATCCTTTAATTGGAAATGATGATTATCTAAATCCTTTTGAGCTTAGTAATAAAAAATTTGAGATTTATTTGTGGATATCTATTCGTTTTCTTGGTGGATGTCTTGCTGTTCCAATAATTGAGGAATTGTTTTGGAGATCTTTTGCCCTTAGGTTTTTGATTGATCCTGATATTAAAAAGATTCCTGTGGCTTCTTTTTCCTGGTTTTCGTTTATAATGGTCTCAGTTGCTTTCGGATTTGAGCATTATAGGTGGCTTCCCGGGATAATAGCAGGCGTTGTTTATGCCCTTTTATACTATAGAACTAAAAATTTATTTTCTCCTGTAATTTCGCATTCTGTAACTAATTTTTTGCTCGGAGTTTATGTTCTTGGCACAGGTCAGTTTGGATTTTGGTAAATAAAAATTTCAACTCTTCTGTTCATTTTTCTTCCCCAGGGTGTTGAATTTTTTTCCAAAGGTTTTTTATCCCCCATTGCTTTTATCTCAATTCTTTCAGGATTTACACCACTTCCTATAAGATAGCCTTTTATCATATTTGCCCTAAACTCAGAAAGTTTCATATTATATTGACTATATCCTGTGGAATCAGTGTGTCCTGAAACTAAAGCTTTTGAATTGGGGTATTTTTTAAGTTCCTCGGCACATTCTTGAAATTTTGAGAATTCTGAGTCTTCAAAATAATTGGTATTGTTTTTGAATCTTAAAGTAAAAGTTTTTTCTTCAAATGGGGGTAGTTTGGGTAAAACCTCTTTTTGTTCAAGTAGTTCTTCTTTGTCTTCCTGGGTTTTGACAAGTTCTTTTTCAGGTTCCTCAATGTTTTCTTTAAGTGGCAAGCTATTATCTAATTCATTGATTATAATTGGTTCTGTTTCAAGAGGAGCTGTTTTCTCAAGATTTGAATCATTGGTTGTTTCAATTTCTGAAAGAACTTTTATTTCTTTGTCTTTTTCCAGAACTTTGCTTTGGATATTGGTGTTTAGAATTGGTTTGGGAAAAAAGCCTTTTAATGAGTCCATGTTTAAAGAGCCAAAGAAAATTAAACTAAAAAAGATTAAAACAGCTGATAAAAAAACAAATTTTTTAAAACCAGGTGAGGTCTGAAATTTTAATTTAAAGGTTTTGCCTGTTGGAGATTCCCTTGGAAGACTTAATTCTTTTATACACTCAGCTGCAATTTTTTTGGTTATTATTGTTTTATCCTTTACAAAGCCTGACAAAAGACAATGATCGCAGATAATGTTTATTCTTCTTGGAAATCCTCCTGAGCTGGAATGAATTTTTTTTATGGCAGAATTTGAGAAAATATCGTGAGTTACACCGGCGAATTTGAGCCTGTAATTAATATATTTTTTTGTTTCCTTCCGGTTAAAAGGCTTAATATTGTAGTTAAGGGAAATTCTTTGTCTTACAGCACGGTTTTCTTCTTTAAGAAGAGTTTCATTAAACTCAGGCTGCCCAATGAAAAAAATATTTAAAATATCTGTTTCACCCCTGTCCATATTGGATAAAAGTCTTATTTGTTCAATGAGTTCATGGGATAAAAGTTGAGCCTCATCAATTATTAGGAGTATTTTTTTGTTTGCCTGAGATGCCTTTAAAAGAAACCTTTTAAATATTATTAAAAAATCAGACTTTGATTTTATTTCGACTTTGATTTTTAAACAAAAAGCAATGTAATTATAAAAGTCAAGCGATTCAAAATTTGGGTCGGAAATATATGCATAAATTACGTTTCCAGGAAGGCTTTCTGTAAGTGCATTTATAAGCGTTGTTTTCCCTGTTCCCACATCTCCTGTTAAAAGGAGAAAGCCCATATTGTTCAAGATTCCGTATCTTAAAGTGGCAAGGGCTTCTTTGTGTTTTTCTCCCAGCCATAAAAATGAAGGATCTGTTTTTGTTTCAAAGGGTTTTTTGTTTAATTTGTAAAATGATTTGTACATAGTTTTTTCTATAAATTGTGGAGGTAATCCATGTCTTTATTTTGGGTGTTTTTAGTGCCTATCAGAATCACTTTTATTTTATTGCCCTTGCTTTTACTGAAGTAAATACGACCATTATAACCAAATATCACCTCAAAAGATGAGCTTTTACTTCTTTTCCCGGAAAATACTTTTCTTTTTATAATAACCTTTTCAGGATCATTGTTTAAAAGATGAATAAGCTCTTCAGCCTTTATTTGAAGCTCTTCTTCAAGTTCGATAAAGCCATTATATGCCTTTTTTGTCATTATTACGTTCTTATATAGGGTTTCAAATCTTTTGGAAAGGAAATCAAAATCTTTTTTTCTGTGAATTATATTTCTTTTTTTTTCAAGTTCTTCAAGTTTTATTTTGAGCTCTTCAATTTCCAGCTCTTTTTTGTCTTGTGAATCATTGAAAGACTTTAGTTTTTCTTCCAGGGAAATTATTTCATCAAGCATTTCTTCTTCACTTGATCTTGTTTCCCTGTATTTTTCATTTAGACTGTTAATTTTTTCAGCAAGGCTTCTTTTTTCAGTTTCAAGTGTTGATAATTCGGTTTTATATTTTTCTTCTTCCTTTTCAAGTCTTTTTATACGTTCAAGCTTTTCCTTTTCATATTCGCCTGCATTTTTAAAAGCTTTGATGTATTGAAATAAAAAAAAGGAAAAAGCCAAGGTAAAATAAATTAATGCACTGGCAAACTTAAGACCTTCTGAAAGATTACATTTAACTAATGTTTCAATCCCTTTTTCAAGTATTTCAAAGTTTTCTTTTGCAGTTTTTGAAGCGTTTATCTTAAAGTTTTGGTCAATATTGCTTCCTGGAAGGTGGAGTGTAGGGTAAATAATTTTACCGGATTTATCGATTACAGATATTTCAATGTTTACAAGTTTTTTTTTCAAAAAAAAATCTTTTTGCTTGAATTGACTTATGTTTTTTTCAACAGCTTTTTCAAGAGTAATTTGTCCTTCATAAATTTCACTGGAATTAAAAAGAAGAATATCTTCGATTTTTTCTTCATAACCTGATTTGAAATATCTGGTTGCACCATAAATTGTTGTTACATAGAAAAGAGGCGGAAGTAGAAAGCATAAAATCACAGTTTTTAGAGGTAAAAATTTCATTTTAATGCCTTTAAATTTCATGTTGTTATGAATACACTTAATTTGTCAGTCTCAGGGTTGGTATCATCAGACAAACTTTTATTGTTATCTGAGTATCTCATGGTTTAAGAAATATTGTTAAATATCATTTTTAATTCTGATTTAAAAGAATCTAATAAGATATTTTTAATCACGATTGATTAAAGCTGTGTTTTTGCTTTCTTTTCAAGGAAAAAGATAGATTAACAGCAAAGATTTTTAAGTGTTTTAATAGTTAAATTTATAGCTTGATTTAAGAAGGGGTAAAAAAGATAAGTTTTAATCTAGCCAGGTAATCGCATTAAAATTGACATTGGTTAAGCTAAAATATAAAGTAAATTATTTCAACCTTAATTGAGTGCTTTTATCTTTAAAAATACAAGCCCTGTGAGTCTTAGGTTCAGGTTGAATTTACACAAAATAGGCCTGAAAAACAGACAGGCTTGAGGCACTGCTGAAAATTTTATAATTTAAGGAGTAAAAAAATGCAAGAAGATAACAACAGGGTGGATGAAAGATATGACTGTCAGCTTCCTGTCAAAGTCTGTTCAAACAAGGAGCCTGATAATTACCATTACGGATTTGCTTATAACTATAGCAAGGGAGGAATCCATATAAAAACGGATAAAAAATTAAATCCGGATAGTTATTATTGTATTGAAATAATTGATTATGGCAGTGAGGAGAAATATTTTAAGAAGCATCAAACCCTTGACTCAAGGTTGAGGTGGTCAAAGCGGGCTGAAACCTGTTCTAAATCGGAAAGCGGATATTCTTATGGATATGGTTTTGAATATTTATCCCCTATTGTTTGTTAGGTTTTTAATTTGATGTTGATTTGAACTTGATTGGTGTTTTGGGTTGATATATTGATTTGTTTAAATTTTAATTTAAAAAAGGTGTTTTTATTATGGAAGGTAATTTTATGAAAAAGTTTAAAGTCTTTTTATTTAGTTTTTTGTTTTTATTTTTATGTGTTTCAGTTGCAAATTCAAATTCTTATACTTTTGTTATGGGTGGTGATTCTCGTATTGATACGTCAGCTACCAGGGATGCTTTGTTTTTATATGGAAATATTGACGAATATCTTCCAGGCAGTTCTTTTACTTTAAATGAGGGCGAGTCTGAAAGATTCAAGCTTGGAGTAATAGGAACACACGAAAAAAAAGTTAACAGGGATGACAGGCAAATTCGCTCTATAGAAGCTTTTCTTGATTTTGACAGCCCAGAGCTTACACAGTCTTTTTTAGCTAATTCTTTTGGGTTTAAGAAATATGGCTTTTTGGGGATTGGTGGAAGTAAGGGATGGGAAATAACCTGGGAAGAGGTTTTACCCATAGCTTTTGGAAATGGGGGTCTTTTTTCTCTTCAGCTTGAAGATTTGGTTTTTGATACTGGCTTGGGTTTCTGGAATCGTATTGACAAAGAACTACCTCTTTATGCAAAATTAACTCTTGATAAGGCACCTGTTGTTAGTGAACTTGGTCTTTTTGCTGATCCTGTGCCAGAGCCTTCAACCATGGTTTTGTTTGGATTAGGACTTTTAGGGTTTGGAATGGTTGTAAGAAAAAAGTTCAGTAAATAATTAAAAATCAAATTAAGAAATTAAAATATTAAGGCTTTTGGAGTTTACCAAAAGCCTTTTTTTATTTATAAGTTACGAATTGTGTTTCATATTTTTTAATCTAAAAAGTCAGGTGATTTAATGGGTAAAATTCTTGTTACAGGCGGAGCCGGCTATATAGGAAGCCATACTTGTGTTGAACTTTTAAATTCAGGCTATGAAGTTGTAATTTTGGATAATCTGGAAAATTCCAGCGAAAAGTCAATTAAAAAAGTTGAGCAGATTACCAATAAAAATCTCGATTTTATTCGCGGAGATGTAAGAGACGAAAAAATTCTAAGTAAAGTTTTTGAAAACGAAAATATTAATTCTATAATTCATTTTGCAGGGTATAAGGCTGTGGGTGAATCTGTAGAATTTCCCCTTAAATATTATGAAAATAATGTATCAGGAACAATTGTGCTTTTAGAAAAAATGAAAGAATTTAATGTTAAAAACATTGTTTTTAGTTCATCTGCTACTGTTTACGGAGATCCCCATGAAGTACCCATTAAAGAGAGCTTTCCTTTAAAACCTTCCAACCCTTATGGAAAAACAAAAAGAATGGTTGAAATGATTTTAGAAGATCTTTATGAATCTGACAAATCGTGGAATATAGGTCTTTTAAGATATTTCAATCCTGTGGGGGCCCATGAAAGCGGTCTTATAGGTGAAGATCCAAGGGGAGTTCCCAATAATCTTACTCCTTATATTACCCAGGTTGCTGTGGGAAAATTAAAAAAACTTTCAGTGTTTGGAGATGATTATCCAACCAAAGACGGTACAGGAGTAAGGGATTATATTCATGTAAAAGACCTTGCTTCGGGTCATCTGAAAGCAATAGAAAAAATAAGCGAAAACCCGGGCCTTTTTGCTGTAAACTTAGGTACAGGAAAAGGATTTTCTGTTCTTGAGGTTTTAAAAGCATTTGAAAAAGCCTGCAAAAAAGAAATTCCATTTTCCATAGAGTCAAGAAGGCCCGGAGATATTGCCAGGTGCTATGCTGATACAAGTCTTGCCAGGGAGTTTTTAAACTGGGAAGCAAAGTATGGAATAGAAGAAATGGCAGAAGACGCCTGGAAATGGCAGAAAAACAATCCTGATGGATATGGAAAAGATTGATTATGAGTCTTGTTTATTCTACAGAGCATGGAAAAATCTGTCCCAGATGTCAAAAACCCGAGTCTGAATGCAGCTGTAATAAAAAGAAAAAAAAGCGGGAAGATGAACTCAATATAATCAATGACGGCATAATAAGGCTTTTAAGGCAGACAAAGGGAAGGAAAGGAAAAGGGGTCACCCTTGTTTTGGGTTTTGATAAAAACGAAGGCGAACTTAAGGAAATAGCAAAAGTTCTAAAGCAGAAGGTTGGCTCTGGGGGAACAGTAAAAAATCAGATCATTGAAATCCAGACAGATAACAGGGGTGTATTGAAAAAAGAGCTTGAATTGATGGGCTTTAAGGTTAAAATTTCAGGAGGTTGAAAAATACCTTATATTATAGTTAAATTGTGTCCGGCAGAAATTTGGATACAAAAACAGCTTTCATAAAAAACAGCTTATAAATCAGTTAAAAATATAGGGTGTTTAACTGGTTTTGTTTCAGTATCATTTAAGGAAATTGACAAGATAGATTGGAAAAATCAAGTTTATTTACCAAAGACTGAAGAAAAAAAGAGATTTTGATTTAAAAGCCTTGCTATAAAATGTAATTTTTATTGAATTCATTTATCTTATAGAAAGGAAAAAATTATGAAAAAAATAATAATTTTAGTTTTGTTTTGTTCTTTACTTTTTTTACCCCGGGCATTTGCAGGGTTTAATTGTATCACCCATGAAAAAGGCGTTAAAATAGTCTGGTTTGGAGAAAAAGGATATTTAAAATTTACCAGGGTAACCAGTCTGACTTCGGATTTTAAGGTTGTTGTTTATTCTGAAAACAAATCTAAAGTTTTGTTTTCAGGCTTTCCCTTTGTAAACCAAAAAATTGCGGTCCCAAAAGGTTTAAAAGAAGTTGAACTTAAAATATTTTCTGGCCAGGGCGAGGTTTGTTATTCAAGAAGTAATTGATACTAAAGCTGTTCTTTTAGGTTTTCCCAATTCTTGTTCACCTTATTTTTAAACAGAATGATTTGGTTTTTATCCTGTTCTTATTCCATCTTTATTTTTTATACATTGTTTTTTGTAAAAAAACCGGATTAATCTTAAACAAAACAGAGTTTGGTGTAAAAAACTTGTTTTTTATGAAGAGTTTGAAAACCAGATAAAACAATATTAAGAGGTTTTAATGTCAAATTTCTATAGTAGTTTTTTAATCCCTTTATCAAGTTGTTTTAATATTGCTACAACCAGCAAAAGCCTTGTTGAATTTCTATCTTCATTTTTTGAAATCAGTGATTTATCTTTTTATGACATTGCTGTTTTAAGCGAGAGTCAGGAAGTAAAATATTTAAAAAATCCAAAATTTTCAAATGTCCAGGCAGAAGAAAAAATAAAAATCCTTGTTGATTATTTTAGTTTACAAAAAAAAACTTGTTTAAATTATTTTAAAATTGAAAATTCAAGGTTGGATTTTGTTCTTTATTTTGTTGTTGAATCCCCAGTCCCTCTTGAAACTGCTGAAAAGGAATTTGCTGCTGAATTTTTAGATAAAATTTCTGAATTTTATTTTGAAATAAACTCTGGAATTTACAATCATGAAAAATTTAAAAAACTTGTTTCTGATGAAGAAATGTACAAATGTGTTTTTGAATATACAGGAACAGGAACAATTATAATTAATTATGAGATGTGTATCCTTTATGCAAACCAGAAATTTTGTGAGCTCACAGGTTTTTCCAAGGAGGAGCTTGAAAATAAAATGGAATGGTCAGCTTTTGTTTACAAAGATGACGTTGGAAAAATGCAGAGCTATCATTACGGGAGACGAAAAAATAAAAAAAATATTCCTGAAGAGTATGAGTGCAGGGTGATAGATAAAGATGGTGATCTGAAATATATTTATATGAGAGTAGGGATGATTCCCGGCACTGACAAGAGTATTGCTTCATTCATGGATATAACAAACAGAAGAGAAGCTGAAATGAAACTAAAGGAGAACAGATCTCAGCTTTCGGTTATTGTTGAAAATTTTGACGGACTTATTTACATAGTTAACGAAGATTATGAAATTGAATTTATGAATAAAGCCCTTGAAAAAAGGGGTAACACCGGTGCTCCGGGAAAATGTTTTAATTTCCTTCACGGGTTTGAATCTCCCTGTCCCTGGTGCAAGATCTCACAATCTTTAAGTGGTGAGACAGTAAAAGATGAAATTTTTAGCCCTTATGACAATAGATGGTACTCTTGTGTAACATCTCCTCTTTTAACTCCTTTTGACAAAAATTCCAGGGTTCAAACAATTCTTATTGACATCACTAAAAGAAAGCAAAACGAAGCCCTGTTAAAAGAAAACGCTGAAAATCTTAAAAATGAGAATATAAAGTTAAAGTCTTCGATTCGGGAAAGATATAAGCTGGGAAATATTATTGGTAAAAGCTTAAAAATGCAGAAGGTTTATGAGCTTATTTTAAAAGCTGCGGAATCAAATGCCCATGTAATCATCTATGGAGAGTCAGGTACTGGAAAAGAGCTTGTTGCAGAAGAGATTCACAGGCTGAGCAAAAGAAACAAAAACGATTTTGTTCCGGTAAACTGTGGTGCAATTTCAGAGCAACTGATTGAAAGTGAATTTTTCGGTTATAAAAAAGGTGCTTTTACTGGAGCTGATTCAGATAAAAAAGGGTTTTTGGATTTAGCAGATAAGGGAACTCTTTTTCTCGATGAAATTGGAGAAATCGGCCTTAACATGCAGGTTAAACTTTTGCGTGTAATTGATGGTTCTGGTTTTATCCCTGTTGGAGCAACAAAAGTCAGAAATCCTGACTTAAGAATTGTTGCTGCAACAAACAGAAGTCTGAAGGATCTTGTAAAGGAAAGGCATATGAGGGAAGATTTTTTTTACAGAATTCATGTTATTCCCATAAAACTTCCCCCGCTTAGGGAAAGAATGGATGATCTTCCTCTTTTGGTAGATCATTTTCTTTCTTCATTAAAGCAGGAAGACGAACTTGTAATTCCAGGCCGTATCTTGGATTCTTTTCATAAATATGAATGGCCCGGAAATATACGGGAGCTTCAGAACATGATAAGTAGATATGCTGCTATTGGAGAAGCTGGAATTCTTAAAAGTTTTGAGACCGGCGACAGTGAGATGTCTGAAAAAATTGATTTTTCTAAAAATCTTCAGGGTATGGTAGGTGATTTTGAGCAGAAGGTTATTTTGAAAGCTCTTGAACAAAACCGATGGCAGAAAATAAAAACAGCCAAGTTTCTTGGTATCCATAGAAAAACCCTTTTTGAAAAAATAAAAAAGTATGGAATAGAGTAGTTTGGGGTCTGTTTCTTATTTTTTGTAACCTTTTAGTTACAACCGTCTTTGTCGTCGCCAATTCCAGCCTGGAACACTTTTTTAAAGCAAGTTTATGTAACTTGATTGTTACATAAACTTGCTTTCTTTGTTCTTCGCTTTTTAGCTTAAAACCCTTTATTATCTAATGTTTGCCTTTATTTGCCTTGGAAGGCATGGTTTGTGGCACAGATCCTGCAACCTTTATATCTAGTGATTAAAAACGTAGAACACCATAGGGGCAGGCGGGATGTTTTATTTTGTTATGGAAAATGGTGATGAAATTTTAAATACATTTTCTTTTGATCTTGGGCAGATTGATAGAGCAAGATTCTTTATTAAAGCACCCTTTCTGTTAGTCTTGGAAAACATGGTTCAATTAAAAAGTGCGACAAGACAGTTATGATGGAAGATTCTTTTTACTGGAGAAAATAAGAGGTTATCCAATGGAAGACAAAAAAAAAGAAAGAGCAGAGTATGCTATAGATCTTATCCACAGAACCGTTATGCATCATTTTTTATGGTTTTCAGAGGTAAGACACCAAATGGGCGATGACATTGCCTATGAAACTCTTTATAGGGTATTTGACAAGAGCCTTAAAATTCAGATGAAAAAAATTGGCAAGGTTTTTGATTTTGAAATAATGGAAGGCATCCCCCTTCCTCTTCTATCCCTTGAAGAGGAAAAAATGGAAAGTCTCATTGAAGCTTTATCTTTAAACTGGATTGTAAATGACGGGGTATGGTTTCAGGATGTTGAATTTGAACATGGAATGAATGATGCAAAAAGATGCAATGATTCCTGTTGGTCAAACTTTTCACCTTTTGAGGCAAGATCAATTAAAAAGCTTTTGGAAATTCCTGAAAATTCAGGACTCAAAGGCCTTGAAAAAGCACTTGGTGCAAGACTTTATTCAAATGTAAACACTCAGTCTGTAATATGGGAAAATGATAAAAGCCTGGTTTTTCAGATGAATAAATGCTGGGTTCAGGAAAAAAGGAAGGCAAGGGGTCTTGATGATTATCCCTGTAAGTCTGCAGGTCTTGTGGAATATGCTTATTTTGCAAGGGAAATAGACAAAAGAATTAAAACCGAGTGCATAGGATGTCCACCAGATAAACACCCTGAAGACTGGTATTGTGCATGGCGATTTTATATTGAAGAATAAAAAGAAAAATAAAAAATGAAAAAGGAAAAGATAATGGAAAGAGTATGTATAGTATCTGGAGTAAGAACAGTTGTTGGAACATTTGGAGGTATTTTAAAGCCTTTTACATCAGTGGATCTTGGAAGTGCGGTGATAAAAAATGTTCTTGAAAGAGTTAAGCTTCGCCCTGATCTTGAAGAATCTGAATTTTGTCCTGTAAAACTTCAGACAAAAATAAAAAATGAAAGTTCATCTTTTGATGAGTCTTTTACTCCTATAAAAATAGATGAAGTAATTATGGGTAATGTTTTACAGGCTGCCCAGGGACAAAACCCTGCTAGACAATCAACAGTAAGAGCAGGTCTTTCCTATGAAACCAGTGCATATACTGTAAATAAGGTTTGCGGTTCAGGTCTTAAGGCTATTGCAGACGGTGCACTTTCTATAATGACAGGGAAAGCCGATGTTGTTATTGCAGGAGGGCAGGAGTCAATGTCAAACGCTCCTCTTGCTCTTCCCAAAGCGAGGTGGGGACATAGAATGGAGATTTCTGGTAAAGGAGAAATTTTTGACCTTATGGTTTATGATGGCCTCTATGAAATCTTCAACGGATATCACATGGGAATAACAGCAGAAAATATTGCTGACCTTTACTCTATTTCAAGGGAAAAGCAGGATAAACTTGCAGTGTTAAGCCATAACAGGGCAATGAAGGCAATCAAAGATAAAATTTTTGAAGAAGAGATTTTTCCAATGGTTATAAAGTCAAGAAAAGGCGACAAAATAGCCGATACGGACGAACGGCCCATGGAAACTGATATGGAAAAAATGGCAAAGCTTAGGCCTGCCTTTAAAAAAGACGGAAGTGTTACAGCTGGTAATGCCTCTGGTATAAATGACGGTGCTGCAGCTGTACTTATGATGAGTGAATCAAAAGCAAAAGAGCTTGGACTTACTCCTCTTGCATTTATAAATAATTTTGCTTCAGGCGGGCTTGATCCTGCATATATGGGGCTTGGGCCGGTTCCCGCAGTAAAAAAAGTAATGAAAATGAGTAATCTTAAAGTTTCTGATATGGATGTAATTGAGCTTAACGAGGCTTTTGCTTCCCAGGCACTTGGGTGTATGGAAGAACTTGGTATTGATCCTGAATTTCCAAACCCTTATGGCAGTGGAATTTCAATAGGTCATCCAATCGGATGCACTGGTGCAAGACAAATGGTTACAATTATCCATGAAATGCAAAGGAAAAATTATAAAAAAGGCCTTGTTTCCATGTGTATTGGCGGCGGAATGGGAATGGCCATGATAATAGAAAATTAATTATTATCGCAAAGGGTAAAAAAGTCAGTGATGATTAAAAAGAAATCTGCTTTTGCTTTAAAAAATTTAATAATTAATTCTGATTTCTTTTTAATAAAAGTCTGGATCTTTTTCAAAGTTAATTTTTCCTGAATAGGGAAAACAAGATTCAGTACTAAGGTAGAATTTGATCTCCTCCTAAGTCATGGCAATATTCCGGAATAATGGGGTATTGCCATGAACTGGTTTAATCATTTCAAATCTTGTTTAACTTGACATAAAGCCATATCAAGGCTAATTTAACCTATTAAATTTAATCTTTTAAAGGCTAGGGTATCAAAGTGAAAGAGGCAAATTCAAGATTTGAACAAATGATTGGGCTGATAAAGAATAAGGGAAATCGGCTTACCAACCAAAGAATAGCAGTGGTAAAAATTCTTTCCGCGAGCAAAGAACACCCATCTGCAGATACTATATATAAAGAAGTAAAAAAAAATTATCCTGCCACAAGTCTTGCAACTGTATATAAAACCATAAATCTTTTAAAAGAGTACAATGAAGTTATGGAAATTGGTTTTGCAGACAAGGGAAGCAGGTATGATGGCTACAATCCAAACCCCCATCCCCATTTGATTTGTGAAAAATGCGGAAAAATAAAAGATGCAAAAATAAATATTAACCTTTTTTCAAAAGAGATCGAAAAAGAAACTGGTTTTAAAATCACATCTAACCGGCTTGATTTTTACGGAGTTTGTCCTGACTGCCTCAGGCAGGATTCTAAATCTTAAATTTCACTTCTATCCTGATAAAACTGTCTTGAGCTAATCTTGTTTTTTTTTCTTATAAAGATCATAATCTGGATAATGCTTTTTTGCACAGTCCGGGCATATAGAATGGCTGAATTCCGCCTCTGAATGTTGGCTGATATATGCTTCCATTAAATGCCAGCTTTGATCATCTGACCTGATTTTTTTACAATGAGAACAAATTGGAAGTATCCCTCTTAATGTTTTTATTTCTTTTATTGCCTTTTCTAATTTTTCATTTGCATTTTTTAATGTCTTTGTTTGTTCATCAACAAGCCTTTGCAACACTTTGTTTTTATCTTCCAACTCTTTAATGGGAAAAGACTCGTTTTCCCCATGTTCTAAAGTAGGCAGGGATATATGCATGTGTTCTATCAACCATTCTTTTTCATTTTTCTTAAAAAAAATGCTGAGCCTTAAATTATTAAAGGATATTTCCTGTTTTAAAATAATTGTTTTAATGTTTATTTCGCAGGCTGTAATGCCTGTGTCTTTTGAAGGTAAATTTATATCAAGTTTTTTGATTGTGTATTGTATCTTGTTTGGAGCTTGTTTTATATCTCGAGAAAAGAATTTTTCAAGATCATTTGAGCAAGAGGTTTTTTCATCTGCCCCCGTGCCAAATCCAAAAGCTTGTGAGTTAAATAATTTTAAGGTTTTTTCCAGGTTTCTTTCTATAAAATATGTATCTAAATATCTGAGAAGAGCTTTGTGTATATCATCGTAGATCTTATTATTATTCATTTTGCAGTCTTTCATTTAAGCGTGATGTTGACCGGCATCGTGGGATGATTGATTAAACTCAGTCTCATTAATCGGTGTACGGTGTCCTGTCAAATTTCTGCTTCCAGTTCGGGTTCAATGACTGCTTATAAACCATTACCAAAAAAATTAAAAATCAATTTAGTTAAACCAGGGAAAGGTCAGATTTGTATTTGTCTATATTTGCTGGGTAGAATTATAAATTTACCATTTTTTACAGATTAATTTTCATCGGTCCATTTATAGGGACTGTTTATCCTCAATTACTCACCATCTGTAGGCCGATTACAGAAATAAGTAATGTTGAGAGAAACAGCATCCGCCAGAAAGTCACTGGCTCATTGAATAGCAAAATACCGGCGATAACTGTTCCCATGGCACCTATGGCACCCCAGACTGCGTATGCTGTGCCCACGGGAATGGGTTTTTCTCCCCCCATTGCTTTGTAGAGCAGGAACATACTTATACTTACACTAACGGCAAAAAGGCCCAGCCATAGCCAGGCTTCTTTTCCTGTGGACTGTTGTGCTTTTCCCATGCATATCGCAAATCCTGTTTCGAATAAACCACCTATGATCAATAGTGTCCAGTTTATAGTCATGGTTGAGTCGTAAAAGCCTCCAAAATATGATGGTCTGTTCAAATCCTCCGGCAACAGAGCCTGGCTGAATCTGAAAGCTCTGTTTTTAGCCTGAGGTTTGTTTGATGTTGATGTCTTTTTTTCATTTTATCAGTGCTGTGTTTAATGACGCAACACTGCTGCGACAAGAGTCTGGCCCGGGACTTCTTCCGGTGTAACAGCAAATACTGCTCCGCCTTTTAGCAAGGTCTGAATGGCCGTAGAATCCAGAAGATCCTCGTCTCCATGTTGCGGGGTGTCATTAAGGTCAACTCGATTGTTTTCTGGATCGATCCGACCCCATACCTGTTTGCCGACGGCGACAAAGAGCACTGCGATCTGCCCGTGATGTGCCGCCAAAACTGCCTCGGCAACGTCAGTTGTAGTCTGGCCAGTGCCTGCCAGTTGTTGATACCGTGCTAGACCTGCATCCCGTTCCTTGCTAAACAATGGCTCGACAATGGGCCAGGCCAGCGGGAGAAATTCTTCTGGTTTCATCTTATCGGGATTTCCAGGGATACCTTCTTCCACTAGATGCTGGTAGGTATTGACTTCTTTATAGAGCGGAAAAAGACTGTCCACGCCTGCCAGTACCAGAGGAGATCGTGTGTCTGCGAGAAGATCGACCACCGCTTTATCAAGTGTGCGAAACCATTGCTGGATATGTTTCTTTGTATCGTCGCTGGGATCATGTCCATGGAACATGGCCGCTCCGGTTCCGCCTCCTGATTGAGTGCCTGAATAAGACTGGAGTTGTTTTTTCGGAAAACCATCCAGAAAAGTTGCAGCAAGTGTTTCAGGCATATCCCCCAGGTCTATTTCATGGATCGTGTGCTGTGTCCCCTCCAGCAAGCGTAGCTTGTTCTGACTCATTGCCAGGATATGGAAGGTGCCGTCACTGCTCAGAAGCGGCAATAGGGGTTTGATATGAAAACGGTTGGTGACAACTGTCAGCTCGCTAAACTTGATGGGCAGCCTAAAGAGATGGAAGACGTCTTTTGTGAAAAACAGCACCAGCCCGTCGCTTTGATTCCTCCAGAAACCGCCGTCGTCAATCAGACGCTGGGGTTTTTTGAGAATTTCCTGCACCTCTGTTGTCCGCAGGCCTTTGGCCGTTAACCGTTCTTCAATTTCCGCCAGCAAATTTTTAAAGCGGATTGGATCCTGCTGAGTTTCCCGTCCGGCCCGATGTGTTGGCATGAAAAGGGAAACACAATGGTCAGAACGTGTTGTTAAAAGAGTTTCTTTCAATTTTTTCATAGTGATAAGATCCATAAAACAATCCTTCCTTTATGATTATTTATACCGCATTTAAATTCTTTTGCCTGAATGCTTCTAGTTCCTAAAACCTTTACCCTTGAAGAATTGAATAAAATATTTCTTGAGCAATGTATAAAACACTTAAGAATATACTATCTAAGGCAAAGATAAAACATTTTGTAATTATTGAAGCGATATTTTTATATTTTAACTGAAAAAGTATAGCCTAAGCTGATTTACAATATCTTTATTAAGAACTTTTTTCTTGTATTTCAGTAGGTTGCTCAGGTCCGACCCCGGAACACAAACAAAAGACCAGGAACTTGATTTTTTTATCCGATACTTTGAAGGTGCTGTTAAAGTTTTGGGATTTAAAAACGGTAACAAAATTTCAGGGACCGGATATGTTGAGCTTACCGGATATGCTGAGGATTTATAAATTTTAATGTTCTTTGCATTCCAAAGCAGGAGCTTTGGAACGAGTAAAATCAAACTACTTACTCCCATATTACCTTTTCACTACTTGCTCCCAAGGTCACCTTGGGAGCGTTTTTTATTTATTCACAAAGTCCTTTTTTACAATTTTATTATTTCCAATATCTATTTAACACTCTAATTTTATTACTAAAATACTACATTCCAAAGCAGGAGCTTTGGAACGAGCAAAACAAACAAAATTATATGCTTCAATCATTCATAATTTTCAATAATATAATCTAAAAATTTATGAACAGTTTCAATTTCAGTTTCATCAAAAACATCAGTTACTTTTTTATTATACCTTGAAATAAGAGGTTTTGCTTTTTTGCTTATCTGCCTGCCCTTTTCTGTAAGAAAAATATGGATTGCTCTTTTGTCTGTTTCAGAACTTTTTTTTATTATAAGTTCATTTTTAATCATCCGCTCAACTAAAGTAGTTGTTGCGGATTTATTTTGAAAAAGCACCCTGCTCAAATCCTTGAAAAGGCATCCGTCATTTTTGGAAATATAAAAAAGAGCTGCAATCTGATTAACAGAAACTCCAAGTTCTTCAACTGTTTCCCTGTCAATGTGCTTCATTAAAAGACGCTGGGATATGGTTAATTTATAAAAAATTCTTTTATCAATTATAGTTTTTTTTGACATTTTAAACTGCCTTTAAAAAATTTCCCTTAAATATAGTACAGATATAAACAATACCTGTACTATACATAAAAAGGCAATTATTTTTTTGGACTTACATTCATTGTTATTTCAGCTGAAAATACTATTTTTCCATTTTCATCATAGGTTGTTACAGGAACTTTAATTTCACCTGTCTTTTCCCAGTCAATTTTTGTGCCGTCTGCAATTGTTTTTAAATCTGTTTTTGCCTTTGCATGGTATTTTACTGTCATCTCAACAGGAATCCATCTGTTTGTTTCGGGTATTGAAGCCTCTGTCATTGTTCCTGCGGCAAGCTCTGCTGCATTGCACATTGCAATGGCATGAACAGTTCCAAGATGATTGTGAACTTTTTTGGAATTTGGAAGCAAAACCTCTGCATATCCAGGTTTTAACTCAACAAACATCGGGTCTATTGTACCAAAATAAGGTGCAAATTCAGTAAGCATTTTTGTAAAGGCTTCATTTCCTGAAGTTTTGAAAAGTTCTAAAGTTGCATTCATTTTTTCCTCCTGATTTTTTTAATTTAAAATAGTACACATGTTTACTATTTAGTTTATACATGTACTATTTGTCAAATAAAATTTTCACGGATGAAAAAGCAAAAAATAACAACTCTTTAAAAAAACAAAACACTCCATTTGTATTGCCTTGACATTGCGTACGACAAACCGTATTTTAAAAGAAAAAAGAGGTGTAAAATGACAATAATGACAG
This sequence comes from Desulforegulaceae bacterium, assembly GCA_034006035.1. Lineage (NCBI taxonomy): Bacteria > Pseudomonadati > Thermodesulfobacteriota > Desulfobacteria > Desulfobacterales > Desulforegulaceae > Desulforegulaceae bacterium. Next base: position 240 of record JAVETN010000003.1, on the reverse strand, counting down.
TTACAGAAGCAAGAAAAAAATTATACAGATTAATTGATGAAACTTCTGAAAATCATGAACCAATAACCATAACCGGCAAAAGAGGAAATGCGGTTCTAATTTCAGAAAGCGACTGGAAAGCTATAAAAGAAACAATGTATCTTGTTAATATTCCGGGAATGCGTGAGTCTATAATAAAAGGATTTAAGACTCCTGTTGAAGAATGTGCTGAGGACCTTGACTGGTGACATGGAAATTGGT